>CAVCAF010000060.1:0-13842 GCA_963600185.1 Azospirillum sp. 51_20
GCCCAGTAGGTCCGTGAGGTTAGGTTGCGAAGCGGAAACGCTTCGCCCGCCCCACCGTCGCCGCGGCGTAGTTAATACCTCGCGCAGAGGCGCAGAGCTCGCAGAGTTTTTTATAGCCGTGTAGAAATGTAGAGATGTAGAGCTTTCTACAATTCTACAACTCTACACGGCTAACCCTCTCTGCGGTCTCTGCGCCTCTGCGCGAGATAAAGATCTAAAATCTTGTTAATCTTGTAAATCCTGTCTAAAACAGTACAAGGGGTTAACACACCTTAAGTACTTTGATCTTTGACAATTGAATTATATCTTACGCGGGAGATGTATGTGCCATCTTACGGAATTGAAGTCGCTTTAGAACCTCAATAACGGCTAAAAACAGCAAAAGAAATCCGAATGCAATGATGAGAGGTTTGTTGCCTAGGCGCGTATAGAGTGTCGCGGGGAGGGCTTGGTTCGCGGCGACGAGGAGACTTTCCGCTTGCACGGCGCGTTTATCCATGAGCGGTGAGCCATCGTCCACCTGTAGCCAATATGCCGCGCCTGTTGGCATAACGACTCCCGAGACACCCGAATTGCCGACTCTTACTACAGGAAGACCCGTCTCGATTGCACGCACCACACTTTGCCACGCGTGCTGGAGTGGCTCAACGGACTGCGAGAACCAACTATCGTTCGTAATAAAAACGAGGAAGCGTGCGCCTAACTTCGCTTGTTCGCGAATAAGCGCGGAGTCGGTATCCTCATAACAAATCGCGGCACCGAAAGGCAGACTCTTCTCTTTCACGTTGAGCGTTAGGAGGCGCAACTCGCCAGGCGTGCAACTGCCGACAGGCGCGAGGCGTTGCAGAAGAGGCCATGTTTTATCGCCAGGAATATACTCGCCAAAGGGAACGAGGTGCACTTTATCATAAACAGATACCGCGAGGGAGTCCGCCTCACCTTTCTGATAAAGCGCGGCAGAATTATAAAGTGCCGCGTCCGCTCGCCGTTCGCCCCCTGCAATCAGGGCGTTTGCTTGCGCGTGCTTCAGTGCCCACGCGGCGAATGCCTCGGCGTGGCGTTCGTCCACCCTGCCCCATTCGCTCATGGCACTCTCAGGCAAAACAACTAAATCACACCCAAAAGGTTGTAGCGCATTCAGCAACTCGTCATATATCTGCGTCGGATTCTCCTCCGCTGCACGAAAGACGCAAGGGAAGTTGCGCTGGACGAGTCCGACCGTAAGGGGAACTTTCTCGGTTGTTGCACTATCGGGACGGCATTGCCGCTCCACAGTGTAGATTCCCCAGAGAAGAAGAAGCGGTAAAAGGGTCTCGGCTATACGCACGAACCGCGGCAGTCCTAAGTCCGCTGGTCGCCACATACGCTCAGCGAGTGAGACGATTGCACCATTAATAAGGATAACGATTGCGCTCAAGAGTGCGACACCGCCAAGCGCGGCAGGCGCACCCAAGCCCGTTTGCGCGAGAGCTGTGCCGAGCTGATTCCACGCGAACCCGCCGCCCAAAGTGCCGCGCACCCACTCGAGCCCTGCCCACAAAATTGGCTCACCAAGAAGGATAACCCCTAAACGCCGTAAATAAAGATTTGCCGCGGACGGCAACTTAAGGCTCTTCTCGCCACCCGCCCACATCCACAAGTACGCGGCGAGAAACCCAAACGCCGCGAAGTAGAGTGATGAGTACGCGGCAAGCCCCAACCAACCGAGTAACACGAGCGGCCAGGGTCCGCCATTCTTAACTATCGCGGGCATCCAAATAAGTGTCGCGAGCCAAAAAGAAAGCCCGTTTATAAACCAAAGACGCGCGGCACCGCGTGGTGATTTATGGCGGGAAACCCAGAGGAGCGGCGCGAGCGCGAAAAGGCAGTCCGTCGCCTCGCCCATGGGCGGAAAACTCGCCCACAGTAAGAAGCTCGGCAGAAGCCAGCCTATCTTCGCGAATACTCTGAGCGCCTTCTTTATCATAAGGGAGCGTCCCAACTAAGGTCAATGCGCCGCGGGGCAGTATCCGTAATGCGGCGGAATGTGCGCGGGGTTGCGCGGGTCGTTATCCATAACCCCTGACGCTCATAAACAACCAGCCCCGCTTCGGCGTTTGGCAATACCGCGGGACGATGAAGCGAAATAAAAAGCGGTGTTGATTGTTGCGCGAGAAACGCGACAGGATAGCCACTCTCGGCTAAGAACTGCGCATTCTCGCGTCCGTTCTCAGGGCTCGCCACGAAGGACTTCACGCCTAAGCGCGTAAGTTCTTCTAAGGCATAGGAATTAAACGCGTAAAGCGTCCAATCGCCCGTAATATCCTCTACGCCGCACGCTTTAAGGAGCCTCACGCCCGCGAGGTCGGCGGCTTCCCACTTCACATAGTCCGCACGCACGAGGTGCTTCACGGCGACGCGGAGTTTCTGGAAGTCCCCTTCTGCCACATACACGGGTAGCGCGAGGCGCGTCGTTTCCCGCGGCAGATTGCGTGCTTCGACTTCATGCGCTGTCTTCGCGTCAATCGCGTAGACTATTTCCGCCCAATCGCCAGCAGGGATTGCCTCATCGAGACGGACTTTAAGCGTGTCGCCGCCTTCACCTGCCGCGCTCGCCCAATCTTTTTCAGGTGCCGCGTCACGAACGCGTTCAATTAAGCCCTCACGCGCTTTAAGGCGTGCGTCATCGAGCGCGGCATATAATGCACGGCGCAATTCATTTAAGAAACTCGCGGGCACAAAGAGTTTGTCGGTGTCATCAATCTCGAGTTTGCCCAGACGGTAAGTCTTCTCGGACGACTTCTCAAACGCGGCACGAATCGCCGCGGTCGTTTTCTCAGGATTCTTCGCAGGCGTAAACACACCTTCACGCGACACTTGCGCGGCACATTCGCGCCATGTACCCGTCACCGTCACCACCTTCGGCTCAATCTTCACCACAACATTCACGGCAAGTAGCCCAGGATAATCGCTTATACGAATAGAAGGGACTGGGAACCGCCGTTTCACGGCATTGGACATCGAGCAATAAACCGTGTCGCCCGTACGCAAAAACGAGAAGTCGTTTAATTCATCCCCTTCCACAGGTTCGGGCAAGCGCACTTCGACATCCGTTTCAGCGGGGACTTCAAAGACAGGCGCACGCGAGAAAGCGGTGCGCAATTCGGCGATACCAAGTCCGCGCGGCTTACCACCCTCGGGCGACGCGAACTGAAGTCCGTCATGCTTCTCAAGGGCACGGTTCGTGTGAAAACGGAGCCATTGCCGCCCTTCGCGGTCGCGTGTTATGCGCTTTACTACGCCGATAGGGGTGCCGAGGTGTCCGAGAGAAGTTGGGTCAATGGGGGACTGGGCGGCAGATTCGGGAGTAAGGCGCAGTTCGGTTGTGCGACGCGAAAAAATCGTCTCTATGTCCGAGGGCGTAACCGTACGCGCGGCATCGCCCTTACCATCTAGAATCTCACGATAATAGCGCGTCACACTCGCCACATAAAGTTCATTCTTCATGCGCCCCTCAATCTTTAGTGAGGCGACACCTAGCTCCGCGAGTTTTCGTTCGTCCGCGCCGAGGCGCAAGTCTTTCATGGAGAACGGATGCACCAAGTGCCCTTCTTCGTCCTTATACGGCAGGCGGCAACAGTACGCACAAAGTCCGCGATTGCCACTACGCTCCTTTTCCATTGCCGAGAAGAGGCACAGCCCCGAGACAGAATAACAAAGTGCCCCATGGATGAAGCACTCAAGTTCAATCGCCCCGCACCGCTTAGCAATAAAGGCAATTTCTTCGAGCGAGAGTTCCCGCGCCAAAACGACGCGCGAAAAGCCGCGCTCACCCAAGGCGAGTACGCCCTCGAGATTATGGGCGACGAGTTGGGTTGAGGCGTGTAGGGCGAGGTGGGGGAAGTTCTCGCGGCAAAGACGCGCAACCCCCAAGTCTTGCACGATTAGCGCGTCAGGCTCTATCTCATCCAAAGCCGCTAAAGTCGGGATTGCCGCCTCGAGTTCATCCGCGTCCAAGAGTGTATTAAAAGCGACATAGACTTTCTTGCCCAGCGTCCGCGCGACGCGCATAAGCTCCCGCAACTCATCCAGTGAGAAGTTGGACGCGAACTTGCGTGCGGAGAAGTCCGTCAGCCCACAATAAACAGCGTCCGCCCCCGCCTTAAACGCGGCGAGTGCCGTTTTAAATGAGCCCGCTGGCGAAAGAAGTTCACAGTCCATTGAAGTCAAGCGTTGCGAAATAGTCGTCAATCGTTTCCGCGCGGCGGATTTGGCGCACCGAACCATCCTCTTCTAATAGGAGTTCCGCACTGCGCAGTTTACCATTATACTGAAAGCCCATGGCGTGACCATGCGCCCCCGCGTCACAAATGACGACGAGATCGCCGGGCGCGAGTACGGGCAAGGTGCGCTGAATCGCGAACTTATCATTATTTTCGCAAAGCGAACCCGTTACATCGTAGACTGTCGTTTCGCCCGACTTTTCCTTGCCAGGCACAATAATCTCATGATAGGCTCCATAAAGCGCAGGACGCATCAAGTTCGCCATGCACGCGTCCAGTCCCGCGTAGAGGCGATAGGTATTCTTGATATGACGGACGCGTGAGACGAGGTAGCCGTAGGGTCCCGTAATGCACCTGCCGCACTCCATATAAAGCGCGAGCGGTTTAAGTCCAGCCCCCTCAACGAGCGACTCGTACGCGTCATGGATACCTTTCCCCACGCGGACAAGATCCATTGCCTTTTGGTCGGGACGATAGGGGATGCCGATTCCGCCACCGATATTTACGAACTCAAAGTCTATCCCGAGTTTCGCGTGGAGTTCCTCGACGAGCGAGAAGAGCAACTTCGCCGTATCAATAATGTATTCAGGGTCAAGTTCATTTGAGGCGACCATTGTATGTAAGCCAAAGCGCGTCACACCCGCCTCTTTCATCTTCGCATAGCAAGTGAAAAGCTGTTCGCGCGTAAAGCCATACTTCGCTTCCTCGGGCTTACCAATAATCGCGTTGCCGCCTTTTAGGGGGCCTGGATTATACCGACAGCAGAAGACATGCTCATTGGGTTCCGCGGCGAGTTCCGCTTTGAAGTTCGGAATTGCCGTACTTAGGTAGTCCCAGTGAGTTATGTCATCAAGGTTAATGACCGCCTTAAGTTCCCACGCTTTTTGGAACTCTTCTTTGGGCGTGTCATTCGAAGTAAACATAATAAAGTCGCCCGCGTTGCCGACTTTCTCTGCGAGAATCAGTTCGGGCAAAGATGAGCAATCGCTACCAAAGCCAAACTCATCCTTTAGGAGCTTCATAATATGCGGATTCGGTGTCGCCTTCACGGCGAAGAACTCGCGAAAGCCCTTATTCCACGCGAACGCCTTTTTGAGTGCGCGGGCATTCTCTCTTATCGCGTGCGCATCATAAATATGAAATGGCGTTGGATACTCCTTCGCGATTTCTTCAAGTTTCTCTTTATCAAATGGAAGTTTTCTCATAACACTCCTAGCTAGAAAAGGTCTATATTATAACATTTTTACCACGCGAGTGCATCAAGGGCACTCACCAAAAGGCGCCGCGCGGTTTCGTCGCGTGTTTTAGCATTTGCCGCGCCTAGGACAACCACAATGGCGCGATGTCCCTTGCGCTTGCCCGTTAAAATAATGGAACTACCGCCTAAGTCTATGTAGCCCGTCTTGAGTCCATCCACAGCCTCCGACCCATCGGGATTTATAATCTTAAGGGCGTTCTTGACCATGACATTGTTGTGATTCACAATTTCCGCCGCGACCCATTGGCGTTTACCATCGCGTTGCCGCGTTTCGGGTACGCGTACACGCGCTTTCTTTATTGAGGTATAGTCCAAAACTTCAGGGTGCTCGGCGAGGAGCGCACGCGCTAATTTCGCTAAATCTTCACAGGTTGAGATATTATAGCGTTTATCCGCACGCGGCCAAGGCGGCATGCCATTGGGGTTAAAGTAAATCGTATTGAGCATCCCAAGTGTCTGCGCCTTCTCATTCATACGCGAAACAAACCGCGGCACATCGCCTGCACACGCTTCCGCGAGAAAGATCGCCCCATCATTCGCGCTCTTCACCATAAGAAAGACGAGGAGTTCCCGAACGGTAAGCTGTTCGCCCGTCATCATACCTATGCAACTAGGCTTACGCCATTCAACCTCTTCGCGTGTCCGCGTGGGCGAAGCCGTAATCGGTGTATCCAGCGTTAACTTACCCGCCTTTACATCATCTAACACGAGATACGCCGTCATCACCTTCGTTACGCTCGCGGGGTAGCCACGCGTTTGGGCGCGATCAGCGAAAAGGACGCGCCCTGTGTCGGCATCGACGGCAATCGCGCCAACATACGGATCTTGCGCACGCCGCGCCCCCTCCTCCGCCGCGAACGCGGCAAAGAAGGCAAAAAGCGCAACTATTATAAGAGCGCAACAATGCGTGCGCTTAGCGCCTCTCATTTTATGGTGCGATGGGTGGCTTTTACGAGGGACTTCCAAAGTGCCGCGGAAGTCTTCGCCGCGAGTGCCGCGTCATAATTCTCTTTCTTGGCATAGGCCTGCATAATCCCCGACATAAGCCTTAGATAAAATGCCGAGACCGCTACGGGAATTGCCGAGAGAAAGATAATATGGACTTTCTCGCCATCCCAATCAATACCCTTTTGAGAAACACCCATCGCGAGCGTCAGCGCACCGCCTTCAACGCCGCGCACATGGGGGAACGCAATCCCGCCCCCAAGTGCCGTTGAAAGCACATTCTCGCGCTCAATTGCCGCGGTGACGAGTGACTCAGCATTCGAAATAAACTTGTTCTGCTCCATCCGTGCCGCGAGTTCCGCAATCGCTTCTTCGCGCGTCGTCGCCTCGAGATTGGCGACAACCAATTCTTCCGCACTAAAGCGCGAGATACCCGTCTTAATATCATCGCGGTCGGCCTTCTCGGCAATATTCGCCGGGTCGCTCGCCCCCGTCGCGAAAAGGATGCGTCCGCAATTGGAGCAAGTGACGAGGTGCTGCGCGAGTTTCACTTGCTGAGCTTGGGCGATAGGTACTTGCATACCGCAAACCGCGCAACACCCATTCGCCATAGCCGAGATAACAATGTGGCTCTTCTTATAAAGACGGTCGTAGAGTCCGCGTACACGCGGATCAAGCTTACTACTTATCTCCGCGATACTATCATTAAGCGTATCGAGGCGACTACCATCGCCCGTCTGGTGGTGCTCATCGCGCGTAAGCACCAACTCTTGTAATTGCCGTAAGGTATTAATTTGACTTTTCATTGTTTGGATAATCCTTCAGTAAATAAACGAATTTGCTCAAGCGTCTCCGCCGAGAGAATGTGCTCCATACGGCACGCGTCCTGGTCGGCGACTGTTTCGCTTACACCCAGTTTCACAAGAAACTTGCGTAGTAAAAGGTGGCGATTTAAGACGAGCTTCGCGACATGGCTACCCTTGCGCGTCAATACAATTGCTTCGTAAGGCTCTTGCGTCACCAAGCCCAAGTCTTTTAGCTCGCGTATCGCCTTAACGACACTCGGCATTTTAACATTGAGCTTTTGGGCGACATCGTGCACATACGCGCCCGATTTACTCTTCGTAAGGATGTAAATCGTCTCAATATAATCTTCGAGGCTTTGTGTCACGCTCTTAACCCTTATTATTGAAGGGGCTTGCCGCCTTCATAAGTTGCGCATAGCGAAGCGCTGTCATCGCGTCCTCGAGTTGCACGGGGAACGGCGTAGCCGTACGCACCGTATCGTAGACGCACCGCCAATACGCGTTAGCTCCGTAAAGAGTATTAGGCGTTAAAGCGAGCGGCACTTCAAGAATCTTAAAGTCCTCATGCATATCATCGAGGCTCGGCGTACGAACCGATGAACGCCGCCGCGGCAGATTGTATTCGGGGTCAACAATCACGAGTTTACCCTCGCACGCACCCTGCTCAACACGAAACTCGCCCATGGAGCCATGGATAACGAACGACGGCTCGCGGCAAGGTGCCAAAACGCCGCCATTATACACGAGGTCGGCGGAAACTAATCCGCGCGTCTTAAAGCAGACATACACATAATCCTCAGAATCGCCAAGCGAAACGACGCGCTTAAGATCGCTCCACATTTGGAAAGGCGGCATCGGCAATAACTTTAGAACCTGCATAATGAGGTCGGTCATCGCGTAATAGCACGCGCCGCCCCCGAGCCGCTTTACCGTCTGCCAATCATCGCGGCGGACATAGTCGCTGTTTCTAATTGAAATCGAGTAAATCTCGCCTAAGCGCGTATCGAGCATCGCTTGACGCGCGAGGAGGAAGTCTGGCGCGAAAATGCCGCGCTGGACGGGCAGGAAGTGTCCTTTCGCCTTCTTAATCGCGCCACGCAAAGTCCGCGCCTCATCCTCTGTCGTCGCAAGCGGCGTTTCAAGCACCGTCCAAAAGCCGCGGTCAAGCGCCATCATTGCGTGGTTTAGGTGATCCTCTGTCGGTGTCGTAATATCCACGATATCAATATCGCGCTCATCGAGCATATCCTCATATTGACGGAACATGCGGCACTTCGGGAAGTCGCGCTCAACTATATTACGCCGCTCACGCAGAAAGTCACAAGCCGCGACAACTTCGAATAGCTCTGGATGCGCCTTAAAGACAGGGTAATGCTCTTCAAAAAGGGTGCGCCCGAGCCCCATGAGCGCGATACGTACTGGCGGCCGTTGATAATTTACTATCATTTCTTTACTAGCTCCGTTATAGTCGAGAGAAATTGCGCGACATCCGTAAACTGGCGATAAACACTCGCGAAACGCACATAAGCGACCTCGTCCACGCTATGCAACTCCTTCATCACCAATTCTGCAATAGCGTCGGATGTGACCTCTTCACCTTCTAGCTCGATAACGATATGGTCAATCATCGTTCGAATCTGTTCGTCACTAACAGGCCGCTTACCGCACGCGTGGCGGATAGCTTTATCGAGCTTCTGACGGTCGAATGTTTGGCGTCGACCATCGCGTTTAATTACCAGCAATCCCTCGCGATCAATTTCCTCGTAGGTTGTGTAGCGATAACCGCAAACGAGACACTCCCGGCGGCGGCGAATTGCCGCGCCATCCCGCGCCGCGCGCGAATCTAAGACCTTATCGTCTAAGGCTCCACATTTCGGACATTTCATATCTCGTTACTCTCGGTCAACATTTCGCTTATATTATACCGAAAGATATTGAAAAATGCAACCCCTAAAAATGCGTCCCCACTCAAACCGTTGTGTACAAAATAAAGAAAGAGTCTCTTAATTGCAAGAAACTCTCTCAAAGTTTTGAGCGCTAAAAGCGCCCTATTCGCCCTTCAAGCTCGGCGGACACGGCATTTATTAATTGCCCTGTGATGCGACAATGTTTCTTATCAACAACTCAGTAGGCGTCCAACCATTGAGTATGCGCAAGTGGCAATTGTTGAGAAATTCCATCATTAAATGGCACATCTCATCCAGCTCCGCGTCCTTCTTAAGCTTGCACTTCTTAATGACTAAGCCTACCACTTCTTGGGGCGTAGAATCCATTTGCCGCATCTTCAAAACCTGCAGAAGAAATGCTCTACTGCGATCCTTAAGACCATGTCTCCTAAAGAAGTCCTCTAGATTTTGCGCATTCTTAGTACCCGTAAACGCCTCTTCTGAGCGGAACTCGAAGAACTCCGCTTCGTCTTTAGGTTGCCAGCGCGGCCTTTGAAGGGCAACCTTCTTAAACGCCTCAATCTTTTTATTAGGGGCACCATCAAACACCATAGAACAGATATTATTATCGCCCCTTATGACATAGTTGGAGTCGTCTTCTACCTCTCTAAAACTGAGTATTTCAAAAGCGATGTCAAGCGTAAGCCAAGTCTTAGGGTGCCACCGCTTGTATAGCTCAACTATCTCCTCAAGAGTTACTACGCCATACAGCGTGACCGCGCTTTTAGCATAATTATTAATAAGCAAACCAAGCTTAATCAATTCATGATAACGCGGCAGATTCTGATTTAGTGCCTCGCGAATTTCATCTGGCATCCCCGCATAAAGAACCGTGCTCTCACCCGTCTTCTCCTCCCAGGTATGAATGAACGGCATACTCTGAAGTTCAGCGTAGAAATCTTTACTCTCTGCGGGAACTTGAACGACACCTTCTGACACCATCCCATCAAAGAGTGCCTCGTGTCTAGGTTCATAGGTATATGCGAGAAAATCTGTCGTAACAGCCGTCCAGACATCTTTACGAATCTTTTTTACGACCCGCTTATTAAGTGCCGAACGGCTTATTTCTGGCGCACTCCAGATATTAAAAACGCTAAGAGCAAACCCTTCAACACATTTATCGTTCTTTTCGGCAACAGTCTCTTCAAGTGTGAACTTGGGTTTAATGTGTTCGCTCATACGCCTACGCCTTATCTAAACGATTGGTGGACGATGAGGGACTCGAACCCCCGACCTTGACCGTGTAAAGGTCCTGCTCTAACCAACTGAGCTAAACGTCCAAAAGTGCTTCAATCTTCAACGCGTTCGACCGTGAGTTCGGGATCCAACTCCCGAAGCCCCGACTCAATACCCTGCTTGAGCGTCATCATCGCGTACGGACAAGACCCGCAGTGCCCGACAAGCCTCAGGCGCACGACCTTACCCTCGATACCCACGAGTTCAAGGTCTCCGCCATCCGCCTGCAACGCGGCACGCATCTCTTCAAGTTTCGCTTTGATCTGTTCGTCCATTTCAGGTACTCCTTCGCGTCAACGGGCGTATATTATATCATATTTTTCGGCTCAGCGGGAAAGAATTTCTTCACGAATTGCTTTGGGCACGAGTTCGAATTTGTCGGGTTCCATCGAATACGAGGCGCGTCCCTTCGTAAGTGAGCGAATCGCCGTTGAGTAACCGAAAAGGCTCGCGAGCGGCACATGGGCATTGACGACTTGCATATCGCCGCGCTGTTCCATGTTAAGAACCGTGCCGCGCCGTGCATTAAGGTCGCCCAAAACTTCGCCCACACTCTCGGGGGGCGTTGTAATCTCAAGCTTCATAATTGGCTCAAGAAACTCAGGCTTCGCCGCCTCAGCTGCCTCACGAAATCCCATAACTGCCGCGGAACGAAACGCGACTTCATCCGAAATCTCAGGATCAACAAGTGCCGCGCTCTCACACTCTACAGCAATATCCGTCATCGGGAAACGCGCCAAAACGCCCGTCATTACACCATCGAGAAGCCCCTGCTCAACGCACTCCTGCAGGTGCTTATCGGGGACGAGGTTCACAAAGTCGCGCGAGAGTTTTACGGCGCGACCCTTGCCGCGCTCCTGAGGCGAAACCTTTATGCGTAGCGATACGGCGTGACGCTTGCCGCCAAGTTCCCTATCAAAAGTAAAGTCAATTGCCGCGGGCACCGTGACGGTTTCTTCATAACTCACCATGGGCTTACCCACATTCGCCGCGCACTTAAACTCACGCTTAAGGCGATCAACCAAGATTTCTAGGTGCAACTCGCCCATGCCCGAGAGAATCGTCTGCCCCGTCTCTTCGTCTTCACGGAATCGGCAAGTCGGGTCTTCCGCCGCGAGTGCTTGCATGGATTCTACAAGCTTGTCTTTGTCGGCGGAACTCTTAGGCTCAATCGCCATAAACATTACGGGCTGTGGGGCAACAATACGCTCTAAGTAGCACGGCTTCATTTCCGCGCATAGCGTGTCGCCCGTCGTGCAATCCTTTAAACCAACGACCGCGCCAATATCACCCGCCTGCAGTTCATCGCATTCAATTTGATGGTCGGCGAAGAGCCGCACAATCTTCATAATGCGCTCACGCTTCTTGGTGCGCGGATTGTATGCGTTCGCGCCTTTCTTGAGGATGCCCCCATAGACACGCACGAAAAAGAGTCGCCCGACGTAAGGATCAGTCGCGATCTTAAAGACGAGAGCCGTTAAAAGTTCGTCATTCGCCTGTTTGCGCGTCACTTTCTCGCCACTCTTAAGATCCGTCGCCTCAACGGGGGGACGATCCATCGGCGAAGGCAAGTAGTCGCATATCGCGTCCAAAAGTGGTTGCACGCCTTTATCGCGCAGGGAAGTTCCGCAAAGTACAGGCACGAACTTACCCGCAATCACGAGGCGACGAATCGCGGGGGTGAGTTCCGCGGCACTTAAGTCGCCCTTCTCAAGGTAGGCTTCCATCACGCCTTCATCCAAATCGGCGACCTTCTCTACGAGTTCCGCACGCGCAAGAAGTGCTTCATCTTTTAGTTCCGCGGGCACTTCGCCCTCGGTGAACTTCTTGCCTTCGCTCGCCTCGTCGTAGACAATGCCCTTCATACGGATAAGGTCAACGACACCCTGAAAAGCGTCCTCTTTACCAATGGGCAACTCAACAGGCGCGGCATTTGCCTTGAGTTTATTGCGCAACTCCTCAACGACGCGCGAGAAGTCCGCGCCCATGCGATCCATCTTGTTGATGAAGGCGAGGCGCGGCACATTGTAGCGGTCAGCCTGCCGCCATACGGTCTCGGACTGCGGCTGCACACCGCCCACTGCGCAGAACACGCAAACTGCCCCGTCTAGAACACGCAAGGAGCGCTCGACTTCCATTGTAAAGTCCACATGGCCGGGCGTATCAATGATGTTAATTGTGCAGCCCTTCCATTCACACGTAATCGCGGCGGACTGAATCGTAATGCCGCGCTCACGCTCCTGAATCATGAAGTCCGTCGTCGTATTACCATCATGCACATCGCCATGCTGATGAATCTTACCCGTGTAAAAAAGGATACGCTCAGTAGTCGTCGTCTTGCCCGCGTCAATGTGGGCAACGATACCGATATTACGGACATTTTGTAGTGCATTCGCCATATTGGTCAAGTATTATACCATAATTCGTGCCGTATTGGTAGGGCTAATGATGAGACTAGTCTTCCACAAATGAGAAGCACTACAAAGCGCCTAGTAGATCCGTGAGGGCGTTAGGTTTCGGGGCGGAAACGCTCCGCGCAAAGCACACTATCGAACGATAATAAGGAATGCTGGGGCACTGTTCTTAACAACCCACGCACTAGTAGCCGTTGTACTCGTCTTGCGCGATTCCGCACAATAAACGCCAATGCACTTCTCGGGCTTACTCGCGGACTCCGCCTCCGTTGCCGTAGCTAGCGTCCAATCAGCTTTCCCATCGCTCTTACCGTCCCACCCCTTCGCAGGGTTGGCGTAAAATGTGCAGACAATGCCCTTATTCTTGCGTGCGCAATTGGTATCATAAGCGTCCAGCAGTCTACCAAGATTCGTCTTCGTCCATGCCGTACCCGAGAATGTCACGGCTGTCAGCGGCACACGAATGAACGCGTGTTCGCCAACTTCAACCGCGCCTGTAGCCGAGAAGGTGATTTCCGTCAATGTTGAAGGACTACTCCCTTCAGTGTGAAAGGCGCGTTTGCCAATATATGTCAGGTTCGGGAGGTCAAACACGGCGGAAATCAATTTCGGGCAACATGCGAATGTCCCAGTTTGAGAGTTACTACTATATGCTGGATCAGGAATGGAAGTTGCCGTGCCGGCAATACTCACCTTTTCAAGGCTTGAACACTGAAGAAACATCCCCGCTCCAATTTCCGTCACGCCGTTAGCATAGAATTCGGTAATGTTCGCATACTTTCTGCAAGCTTCACGAGAAAACGCCTTTTTGGCATACGCAACGCCATCGACCGTGACAAGCGTCCCGCGCAAGTCAAGGACACCTTCGCCTTTCTTGATGACGCGGGCATTTTCACCTTCGCTCCCAGCACCAAAGGTAATCGTCCCCGTTTCTGCATCCAAAGAGGTGACTTGCAGCGCCCAGTTCCCGTCTGA
>CAVCAF010000061.1:0-5971 GCA_963600185.1 Azospirillum sp. 51_20
GGGCATTCGTGCATTATAATACGATTCGCCGCGGTAAGTATCGAACTTAACGCCGAGCTTCGCGTACATGCGGTTAAACTCATTGATGGAAATCTCAATAAACCGCTTCCACAAGGCGAGATTCGCCGCATCACCCTGCTGAAGTTTCACGAGTTCTGCGCGGCAAGCATCCTTCCAAACGCCGTCCTCATCTTTCGCCTTCGCCGCCGAGAGCACATAACACTTCTCCAAGTTAGCGACCGTGAGATTCGTGCGCTCGTCCTCCGTCAAAAGTTCGCGATAGCCTTTAATTAGAATGCCGAATTGCGTACCCCAGTCGCCCAAGTGGTTGTCGGCAATGACGCGGTACCCAAGTGCACGAAAGATGCGATCAAGGGCGTTGCCGATTACGGTGGAGCGGATGTGCCCGATGTGCATTTGCTTCGCGGCGTTTGGTGAGGAATAGTCGATAACGACGGTCTTGTCTGCGCCAATCTGAGGGAGCCCGCCTTTCGGAAGTGCCGCGAAAGCACTCAGCGTCTCATTTAACCATTCTTCCGAAACGGTGAGATTGAGAAAACCAGGTCCCGCAATCTCGCACTTGAGTGACGCGGGCAAGTTCGCCGCGACTTTCGAGGCGACCTCACGCGGATTCATCTTAAACTTCTTCGCGAGCTTCAGCGCGTCATTACATTGGTAGTCGCCAAAGCGCGGATCCGTCGCGGGCACGACCTTAACAAAACTAAAATCCTCACCCGGAAACGCGGACGCGAAAGCCGTGCGCACACTATCATTCAGATTCATGCAACTTCTCTCTTTTATTTACCGATGTTCAATACCGTGAAACCAATACTCTCAAGGGCTTTACGATTAAGGCAGTTGCGCGTATCAAAGACGAGCGCGGGCTTACGCATCGCGTCGTAAATGCGTTGCCAATCGAGTGACGGATACTGCTTCCAGTCCGTCATGAGGAGTACCGCATCCGCCTCTTTCGCCGCGGTATAAGGGTCTTCCTCATAAACGAGCGCATCGGGAGCCTGCCGCGCAGCATCCTCCGCCAAATCGGCTAAATCAAGCCGTGCATTGGGGAGTGCCTTCGGGTCGGTAATCGTAAGGCGCACATGCTCGTCGCGCAGTAGCCGAACGACTGTTCCCGCGGGGGTCTCGCGTGTGTCGCCCGTATCCGCCTTAAAGGCGAAGCCAAAGACCGAGATCTTCTTATTGGCGAGCGTATTAAACATCGCCTTAAAGAGCCGCGAAACAATGCGCTCCTGCTGGTGGTCGTTCATCGCGATAACTTGATTCCAATATTCTGCCGCGGTGTGGAGTCCGAAAGACTCGCAAAGATACACGAGGTTGAGGACATCCTTCTTAAAGCAACTCCCACCAAAGCCAGGTCCCGCCTTCAAGAACTTGGAGCCAATGCGGTGATCGGCACCCATGACCTTGGCGACTTCATCAACATCCGCCCCCGTTGCCTCACAGAGTCCCGCAATCGCGTTAATGGACGAGACGCGTTGTGCCAAGAAGGCATTCGCCGCGAGTTTCGTGAGTTCCGCGCTCCAGACATTCGTCGTTAAAATCTTCTCCCGCGGCACCCACGCGGCGTAGACATCTACGAGTTCCGCAATTGCCGCTTCGCCCGCGGGTGTCTGAGGGCCGCCCACGAGGACACGGTCAGGCGTGAGCAAGTCATTTATCGCCGTGCCTTCCGCCAAGAACTCGGGGTTCGAGAGGACGGTGAAGGTATGCGCGGCGTGGTCATTTAGGATAGCGTCCATTGCCGCGGCGGTGCGCACAGGCAAGGTGGACTTCTCAACAATTATCTTATCACTCTCGGCGAAGGACTTGATTTCACGCGCAGTCGCTTCCCAATATTGCAAGTCGCTTGCGCGTCCCTTGCCGCGCCCAAACATCTTCGTAGGCGTATTCACCCCAACGAACACAATATCACACGCCTTAACTGCCGCGGCAATATCCGTCGTAAAGAAGAGATTCTTATCGCGCACCTCTTTCACGACATCAACGAGTCCAGGCTCATAAATGGGTAGCGTATAGTCGGCGGAGTTCCACGCGGCAATGCGTGCGGCGTTTATATCCACGACAAAAACCTTACGATCGGGATTCATCTTCGCGATAACCGCCATTGTGGGACCACCAATGTAGCCCGCGCCTATACAAACAATATCTCTATTCATAATTTATATTATACCATATTTGATGGCGAAATGACACCCCATCACTTTATGCGCCGATCATAAAGGAGCGCGGCGTTGAGGACGACGAGGAATGACCCCGCGTTATGTACGAGCGCACCCCAAACTGGCGTCATACACCCAACGACCCCGAGGGTAACGGCGACGGCATTAATCGACATCGAAAGCGTAATATTAAAGCGAATCGTCCTCACGCAAGCGACGGCGAGACGCTTAATGTAGGCGACACTCGCGATTGTGTCGTTCATAAGGGCAATGTCGCTCGCTTCCGTCGCGATATCCGTGCCTGCCCCCGCCATGGCAATCCCGAGCGCGGCATATTTCATCGCGGCGGCATCATTCACGCCGTCCCCGACCATCGCAACGCAATCACCACGCGCGGCAAGTTCCTTAACTGCGTTAACCTTATCCTCAGGTAAGAGATCCGCCTTTACTTGGTCAATGCCACACGCCGCGGCAAACTTCTCGGCAATCGCCGCGTGGTCACCCGTGAGCAGGCAACTCTTAACACCGAGCGTCTTCAAATCGGCAATCGTCGCGGCGGCATCCGCCCGCAATTCATCGGCGACATCTAGGTTCTCGCCCGCGAGAATGCGTCCGTCTTGGTCGCGCCGCAAGTTATTCGCCCAAGTGCCCGTCGTCAGCGTGCCTGTTTTATCAAAGGCGATGCAATTAACTTTACTCGCCTTTTCAAGGGCTTCGCCCGTCTTAATCAAAACGCCGCGTCGTGAGGCTTGCCCAATCGCCACGACAATGGCGGTTGGCGTCGCTAAGGCGAGTGCACAGGGACAGAATGTCACCAGTACCGTCACCGCGCAAGTCAATGCCTTATGAAGCGAAGAGCCCACGACAAAATACCACGCGAGGAAAGTCCCTACTGCCACCAAAAGCGCAATTGGCACGAGCCACGCCGCCCAGCGGTCGGCTATGCGCTGAATCGGGGCGCGATGTTTATCAGCTTCATTCACGAGGCGGATAGTCCGCGCCAAACTCGAGTTGCCCCCGACTGCTAACGCCTTTACGCGCACAAGCCCATAGCGGTTAAGCGTGCCGCAGAAAACCCGATCGCCGACGACCTTGCGAACAGGCATTGACTCGCCCGTAATAATGGACTGGTCTACCGTCGTCTCGCCTTCCACTATCTCGCCATCACAGGGGAACGCTCCCCCCTGCGCGACGGAGACAACATCCCCGACTTTGAGATTGTCGTTTACAAGTTCCTTAAGCTTTATAAGCCCTTTCACGCCTTTTCGGGCGCGGCGCACCGAGAACGCCTCCAACTTCTCGCCAAGCGCCATAATAAACGCGACTTCGCCCGCGGCAAAACCTTCGCCTATCGCGAGCGCGGCTATCATCGCCATCATAATAAGAAGCGCGGAAGTTATGCGTTTCTCGCGGAAGAGCGTGCGCAGCGCCTCATACGCGAGCGGCAACCCCGAGAGGATAACGGCGACTAACGCAGGGTCGGCATAGCCCGCATGGACGCCCTTCAGATGTTGCGAAAGCCCAATCGCCACGCAAACACCACTCACCAACAGGACGCGCCAATTCTCTAGTTTCTCACAAAGTTCGCTTAGCGCATGGTCTACACGCGCCCAGCCTTTTAGCGTTTCGGGAGCTTCCAGCCCCTTCTCGTGTCCACAACAACAGCAACAACCCATAACGAACTCCTTTTACTTAATGCCTAAATACTGCTCTAGCGAGTTTATGAAGTTCTTAATCGCCGTATCCGCATTGCCGCCCTCAATCCCACGACGGACGCAGTGCCCAAGGTGTCCCTCGAGGATGACAAGCCCAATACTATGCAAGGCGGAGTCCGCGGCGTTTATTTGGATCATAATATCCTCGCACTTTGCCGCGTCATCCTCAATCATGCGCCGAATCGCCGTGATTTGTCCCTGCACACGGTTTAGGCGTCTAATGAGCGCCTGCTGGTCATAACAATCTTTCATAGTTCTACCTTTCTAGTCTATTCGATACCCACCACGGGTATTTGATGAGCAATATTATACCCCATACCCCTATACGGTGTCAAGCACAAAATTAAGACAAACTCCTGCGCTTTTAGGCACAGGAGTCTCAAATCGCCTTTAGTTCAAGTCGCTTACTGGAACTTCTGAATGGTGCCCGTAAGGAAGATCGCGAGCATCATAATGGGGATTACATAAAGGTAATAGGGCTTGAGCCAAGACGGCATATTCAATCCGTTGCCCGTAGAGACTTCGCGGCGGAAGTTTTCCCAGCCCCAACCGAAAGCGCCATTACTCACATAAACACCCTGAATGAGGGCACCGAGCGGGAGCCAGCACTGGCTCACGGCAAAGTCTTCCCAATCAAGAACGCCGTCCCACAAGACGCAGGGCATGGCGCAAATCGCGACCCCAACACCAACGACAAGGGACGCTTTACGACGCGAGAAGCCCTTAAGTTCCATAAGCGCGGCAATGAGGCTCTCAAAGACGGCAATAATCGTCGTAAACGCGGCGAATGCAAGGAAGAGGAAGAATGCCGCGCCCCAGAAGCGTCCACCCGACATCTGGGCGAAGACTTGGGGAAGCGCCTCAAAGATGAGACCAGGTCCCTGCGTATAGGCGACCCCATACGTTGAGCAAGCGGGGAAGATGACGAGTCCGGACATAAACGCGACGAGCGTGTCAATCGCGATAATCCAGAGAGACTCCTTAACGAGGGAGTGGTCTTTACCAATATAACTACCACAAATCGCCATAGAACCCGCGCCCAATGAAAGCGTGAAGAACGCCTGCCCCATCGCCTCAAAGATTGCGGTTAAGGGGTGCTCCATAAAACGCGCCCAGTCGGGTTTCAGGTAAAAAGCGAGACCTTCCGCGGCACCTGGCAGCGTCACGGCACGCACAACAAGGATAGTAAGCAAAGCAAGAAGCGAAATCATCATCCACTTCGTCGCGCGCTCAACCCCCTTCACGACCCCAATAACACAAACGAGCGTCGAGACAACAATCGTCCCAATCGTGTACGCACTGCAAAGACCGCGATTGGCGACAAGTCCCTTAAATGCCGCATCAAAGTTTTCCGTGGGCTGGGTATTAAAGATAAAGTCGCCCGTATATTTCACGAGCCAACCCGAGACATCCGTATAATAAATCATCAATACGAAGGGACCCGTCGCGATAATTATGCCCAAGGTGCGCCAGAAACGCTTCCAATTAGAGGGCGCGAGGGTGGTAAGTGCCGCGGCAAGACTACGATTCGCGCCACGCCCAATGCCAAGTTCCGCCGTCAGTAGCGGGAACCCTAGTAGCAATAAGAAGGCGAAGTAGACGAGTACAAACGCCGCGCCACCATTCTTACCCACAATATACGGGAAGCGCCACACATTCCCGAGCCCCACGGCGCACCCCGCCGCCATCATCAAAAACCCTAGTCGATTGCTTAGACTTTCCCTCATCGCTCTCTCCTCACCTCAAACTTAACTTTTACGCGTAAAACTTCTGATAGATACCCATGCCGAAAATCGCCAATACGAGAATTGGGATAATTAGGGCGTAATGCCACTTCAGCCAATCGGGGAGTCCAAAGCCTTCGCCCGTAGAAACTTCGCGACGGAAGTTCTCCCAACCCCAGCCCCACTGACTATTCACGGCGAAGAGTCCCATAACGAGTGCCCCGAGCGGAAGCCAGCATTGGCTGACGGCAAAGTCTTCCCAGTCAAGCACATTCTCCCACAAGACGCACGGCATTGCGCAAATCGCGATCGCGGGACCCACAAGTGCCGCGGCTTTAATGCGCGACCAGCC
>CAVCAF010000061.1:6194-13823 GCA_963600185.1 Azospirillum sp. 51_20
ACGAATGTATCGATTATGATAATCCACATCGCTTCCTTGGCAAGGGAGTGCTCTTTACCGATGTAGCTACCACAAATCGTCATCGCTCCCACGCCCAAGGAAAGCGTAAAGAACGCCTGTCCCATCGCGTCAAATGCCGCGTCTATGGGGTGCTCCATAAACCGTGCCCAATCGGGCTTCAGATAGAAGGCAAGACCTTCCGCGGCACCCGGCAGAGTAACGGCGCGCACAACAAGGACGGTAATAAGGATAAGAAGCGAAATCATCATCCATTTCGTGACGCGCTCCACGCCCTTCACGACTCCAACGAGGCAAATGAGCGTAGAAAACGCGACGACCCCGAGCATATAAGCGCCGCGCATATCCTTATTTGCGAGGAATCCCGTGAAGGCAGGGAAGAAGTCGCTCTTCGGGGCAATGTCGCGCGTATAGTCTACCGTGTACTTCACGAGCCACCCCGCGACATCCGTATAGTAGATCATAAGGACGAAACACCCCGCGGCAATAAGAAAGCCCATCTTATGCCAGAACTTCTTTGTGGGCTCTGGGGCAAGTGCCGCGAGCGACTCGGTCACGCACCGCTTAGCGGCGCGTCCGTTCGCGAGTTCCGAAGTGAGTAGCGGGAACCCCAACAGCAATAAGAAGGCGAAGTAGACGAGAACAAACGCCGCGCCGCCATTTTTACCCACAATATAGGGGAACCGCCACACATTTCCTAACCCAACAGCGCACCCCGCCGCCATCATTAGGAAGCCTAACCGATTACTTAATTTCTCTCTCATAAGACTATTATACCCTATCTCGCTTGCACATGCAACCCCTAATTTCACCAAGGCGACAATTTGCGCGTGGAGCCCGACCCCACGCGCAGTACCGATTCCCAAAGAAAAGGCTTCCTCTTATAGGCGGATTGTGCCCGCTTTTAGCTCTTCGCGGTAGCTCTGAACCGTGCGCCGAATGCCTTCCGTAAGGGAGATCTTAGGCGACCAGCCAAGGGAGCGGATGAGCGCGGTATCACAAAGCTTGCGCGGCGTACCGTCTGGCTTGGACGCGTCCCACACATTTGTCTATACCAATAAGCTATTCAGCGTTCGTTTATAATTAAATCATTCGCCGTATTCCCCGGCACAGTCCCTACAGCGAAGAGTTTTCCGCCACGAAAATATAGCGCATTAAGCTGTTTTTGTCCGTCTAATACGGCGCACCATGAGTCGCCGCCCGTCGTTGTCTCATAAAGCGCAATGTCGCAACTATTGCGCACCGCGGCAAATCCATGCGTAGCATTCTCGAAAGAAAGCGCTGTTAGCGTGCGTGTTTCACCCTTTGGGAGTGGCACGGCGCACCAAGTATCGCCGCCGTCCTGCGTGCGGAAGATTTGTCCTTTAGAGCCTCCGACCCAACCATGATTGCGATCGGGGAAGGATGAAGCATAGATAATCTGCGTATTCCAGTCTGCAATTGGTAAGCGCATCCAAGTTTTCGCGTCATCCGCGCGGCGCACCATAACCGCTTTGCCGCCTTGACTCCCGAACAACAATACACAATCGGGGTCAGGCACTTCAACGCGTCCCGCGAAAAGGGTCCCTCCTGGCAAAGATAACCCACGCCAAGTTTCGCCATTATCCTCGCTGACCTTAACGCCATAAGACCAACACATCGCGTACAATCCCGAGGGTGCCGCGGCAAAATCCATAAGCGCATTAAATACGCCGCGCCCACTTTCTCGCCAAGTCGCGCCACCATCATCACTCATATATAAACGCGCAATGGGTTTCGCATGTACTGATTCCGTCAAATAAAGCCTGTCCCCACCATTCGCGGCAGTGCAAATCGTGCGCCATGCCCCACTTGGCAATAAGCGCCGAAAGTGCCAGCCACCATCCGTTGAAGCAAAAACGCCTCCTCCTGAAGCGAGATAAACGCGCCCGCCGCCCGCAAACGCGGCGGACATAATATTATGGCGGATATCGCCGCGCCCGAATGCACCGCCAGAGCCACCCGAATCGCGGCAGATGAAGCGATCCCCACTCGCACGCGGTAAACGCTCGGTAGAGGTTCCTCCAAACCAATCGCCCGCACCCCAACTAAAAGTCGGGAGAAGCAAAAGACTTAGCGTGAGGATTAGCGTTGCTGGGCGCATCAACTTTACCGCACTTGCCACACGCCCCATTCAGCAGGCACAAGGTTAGCCTCGCCTGGGATGTCACTAACAAGTCCCGTTTTCTTATTCGACCAATTCATGCGTAGCTCATTAGTATCCCCAGCCTTGGAACCATAAATTACACCAAAGTCCGCCCGATACCCATGCCCCGCCTGCGGCGTAAAGCCAAGCGCCGAGAAGGGAATCGTCGCCGTCAAAGTATAACTATCACTGCTGCGATTAACCTTTACATCAATCTCAGGTGCGAGCCGCACTACATCGAACTTAATGGACATAACAGGCGACGAGAACTCGCCTGGATGCTTCTCTTCACCCTCTTGTGCATAGCGGCGATTCAATACCGCCACGGGTTTATCCTTGAAATTAGCGAAAAGGATTCGCGTATCGCCTTTCAGAATCGCGTGCCGCCCATCGTCCGGCAATGCACGGAACTCGAAAAGCACACTATCGCCCGTCTTAAAGAGATAGCGCCAGTCCGTACCCTTATTCACAAAAGGCGAATCATCTTGCACCGTGAGCGTAAGCACTACCGCATTATCATTTAAGCGCAAATGCCCTCGCGCCTGGTGCGTTTCATCATACGCCCAATCGAGGCTCCCATCCGCGGCATTTGTTGCGCCGCGCGTCGTAACAACTGTACGATCTGTTGCCGCGGTAAGTTGCCGCGTGCGCTTAATTTCAAGCGCCTTTTTCGCCGCGTCTGCACTGAACTCAATTTGGCGTGTCGGTAAGCGGCGCAGGGTCTCAAACCCCGTCACTTCACATAGCGCCTGACAATTGCCGCCGCCATTACGCGGACCAAAGCCAAGATAAAGCTTACCATCGTCGCGATTGCGGAAGAATTCGCCACCGAACCATTCCGCCCCCGCGCACATATTCTTAAACGAGTCACCGCTCACAGCCTGCTGCGGGAAAGCATCAGGTGCCGTACGATTATCACGCAAAAGCCGCCCCGCGTAGAGTCCGTCGGATGTCAAGAAGTTGGCTTGCCCCATGTTCGAATTGAACGCGAGGATGTCAATACCCGAATCAAGCCGCGCATAGCCAATGCCCTTAAGCGTGCCGATTATCAGCCCATTCATCTCTTTCGGCGCGGCGTGCGAACCCTGTACGCCATTATACTTATTAGGATAGCGCCACAATTCCTTGCCGTCCTTATCAAAAGAAATCATGGGGTTAACCGAGAACACGGTCTGTCCCCACGGCAAGCCGAAATGCGAAATGGACTCAATACCATTTATCTCAGTTGTCGCGATGACGCGCACATCTTCCTTGCGATAGACAGGCACGCCATTGGGGAGCCACTTATGTACGGGCCACTTCCACACGCGAAACGACCGCTTACTGACATCCCCGAATGTAGCCAGATACTGGTTAAATTCGTCATCATACGCCGAGCGCCAATTCCCCGTAAACTTAAGTCCATTCGCTTCAGCGGGCGAGAAGAAGTCAATCTCGTTATCATCCACCGCGCCATCACCATTTAGGTCGCACCAAATAAATTGGTCGCGTAGCACCTTCTTGCGAGACGCGAAATCATTAGCGAGAGGGCCCCAATATTGTCCTGGATGTTCTACGCCTTCACGAAAGAGCATAGGGTAGCGCTTCTTCGCGTATGCGAGATCTGCCTCGCTAGAAAACACCTTATTGGCGAAGATTTGCAGTAACTTTATTTGCTCCTGAACGCGCCCACGATGCACGACGGGACGCGCCGCGCCATCTTTCTGCAAGATTGAAATTGAAAGATTAACCTGAGAGCGCGAAGAGAAGACATATTCTTGCTCTCCCCTCATTAAGGTAGTAAGGAAGCGTCCTTCGCCAACAGGGCCAAAATACGCATTATGCTTCATCGGTCGCCACAAAGTCGAAGCGGTGCGCCATTTGCCCTTCTGCCAATCAAGGTCAACGCAGGTCCCACAACAGAATGCCTGAGTAGGCTTTAATACATCAACATTGCACTCCGTCGCGCCATACCAAGTTGGTCCGCAAAACTCTCGCACGAAAGCCCCCGTCGCGCGGTTCCATACCGAATGCCGCTTAGGCGTAAAGTCAAACTCCGCGACAAGTAAGTTCTCTTCTCCATCCGCCGCGAGCGCAACAGGTAGGAATACGCCATCAGGCTCATAGCGTCCAATGATGGGGCGCCCGCCTGGACGACCAATTGAGCGCTGGTAATTGCCCTTCGCGTCATAAACGCGGATATTCATACGGTCTTTATAATCCGTACAATAAATGCGCCCTTGCGCGTCAGATGTAATGGCAAAGGGAGCCTCAAGGTCGGTAATAAACGGCTTGAATGCGCCTTCCACGAACTTATAAACCTTGCCGTCCCCTGAAACTGCCAAGAGAGCCCCATCGGGCGCGGCACTTAAGCCCAACGGACTCTTTAACACGAGCGAGCCTGTTACTTCAGCCGTCTCTGGGTCAATCTCAAGTATCTTATCTTCAAAATAAAGGCTCACATAGAATCGTGCACTCGTTTGCGCGAAGCCCCAGGATTCAAAGGAGGCGAGATCTGCCGCGGACCAGTCCTTATTCTCATTACGCACGCCTGGGAACGCAATCACGGGAATCTCGCGCTTTTCAGGATACTCAAATATGCATACGGCGGACTTACCATTCGCGAAGTTCGCCTCGCGCCCTGCGCGCGCATCAAATTTGCGAATAAATAACTTACCCCGTGGCGTCGGTGAAAGAGGCGGATGACTCCCACCCTCAACCATATAAAGAAACTTACCGCGCACGAGCAAGGAGCCGCCGCCTAAACGCGTGAGCCCCCAACGGCGGTGGAATGTCTCATCAAGTCCAATAAGCGTCGATCCGCCCTCGGATGTATGGTGCGAAAAATACTTCCATTTACCATCACTCGCGACACCCGCGGGGCGAGCATGGTCGCTCAGCCAATCGCCGCTACCATCCGTCGTATTCCACCCGGGGTCACCTGGCGAACCATACTGAAAGCGATACAGTAAGTCGTAAGGTCCATGCGTCAACCCCTTTACTGTATAAACACCAGGCGGCGCAACTGCGCCATTATCATCAAGCCCATCCCACCAGTCCGTGTTAGCGCCCTTCTTGCGGGGGAAGTCCGAAATTAGATTGCGAATGCGCTTGCCCGCGGCATCATTAATGGCGAGCGTGACATTAGCGTCCGCGTCGAGCGTGTATGTAATTGGCACTAAGCCCGAAGTCGCGAACTTATCCGCCGCGGCATTATTCGCGAGTTTCGCGGGTGCGTCAGGTGGCGGCTCCTCGCCCTTAGCCAAGAGCCGCACGCGTCCCCATGCCTCGTCTTTAATCCAGAAGAACTCCC
This sequence comes from Azospirillum sp. 51_20, assembly GCA_963600185.1. Lineage (GTDB taxonomy): Bacteria > Verrucomicrobiota > Kiritimatiellia > RFP12 > UBA1067 > UBA1067. The sequence goes on from CAVCAF010000061.1 coordinate 11,669, forward strand.
GCTGAGGCATTTCGGGATTAAGATTGTCGCAATAAACATGAGACGACGACCCCTCACGATTGTTCGGGTTGTGCCAATGAAACTGGAAGCCGAGACGGAAGTCGTCCTTTGGCCCTAGCGCCTTGCCTGACGGATGCAGAATCGTCCAGGGGATGAACACCTCCTGACGATAGCCGCAACCGTCCGCGTCAAATGTGTAGGCGGACTTCATCCCTGCCTTCTCCGCGTCATTCAGATTCTGCCGCTTATCACCTGGGCTATCGCCATATTTCATCGTGCCGAACGCGACATATGCGCCCGTCCGTTTTGAAGCGTCTGACCAATAAGAGTCCACATGCGCAATGTACTTGCCTTCCAGCTTAAACCGTAACTGCACCGCATCCCCGCGCCAACCATCACTCGGACGGTTTACGGGATCGTTCAAATTACAGTGCGCCTCTTTTGTGCGCCACCGCATGGCAAGATAAAAGCCAGTCTCATCATATGCCGCGCGAGTTCGCACAGAATAGATGTCGCTTAGAACCTCTGGATCATAACAAGAGAAGATTTCTCCGCCCTTCTGCCAATCGTCGAAGTTGCCGTCAATCTTAATTGCACCCTTTTGAACGCGGCGCGCAGAAAGTTCGTTGTTCTCACCAAAAGGCGGCGCAGCAGTTGCCGACAAAGCCGCCCCAACAAGCGCGGCACAAACAAGAGTTCGCTTCATTACTTTAGAGATACCTTTCTTATCTTATTTAAATTGTGTGACTCTTAGCGAGGCTTAACGAATAATAATAGCAAGCCCTTCTTTGTTCTTGGGAATCGTAAGCACAATCTCCTTGTTTGTTGAAGAGAGTGCCACGCTTGCCCCTTCCCAAGCCTCATTCGCGGCAGCCGTCCAGCGTGCAAGCGTCGCGTCTTTATTCCCGAAGGTAAAGAAGCTCGCGCGGAACAAGGTGAGCGAGGCTCCGCCCTCCATGGCGAACTTCTTGACGGAAGCCGCGTCAAAGTGCAAATTAACGCCATCGTTTATTTGCATATACGATCTACCACTCGTCTCATCGCAGACGAACGCGGCATAGTCCGCACTCTCCCCTGGCACGGGGAATGTAAAGTAAATATCCGTCTCATAAAGGAAAGTCATCATGGGGTTATTAGTGCTGTAACCGTCCGTAATAACCTGCGATTTACCCTTCATATCAATGCGCGTACCGCAAGACCCCTCCTTAAAACCGTCAATTCTGCAATACCCATGCAATTGGAACTTCGAGTCAGCAAAATAGAGCCGATTAGAAATCGCCGCCGCGTTGCCGCCACCATTTGGGAAGCGATTAACTTCCAGTAAGCCCCCATTCACGACACGGACTTCATTCGTACGCGAATCCGCGCAAAGCCCTAAATAGAATATGCCTGTCGTAATAAATGTGCCGCCATCAATAATTAGAGCATTGCCGCCACTGGCATTCTTAGCGCCAATACAAGTATCCCCACCGCGCACTTCTACAACCGCACCATCACGCACAATAAGACGATTGCGATAACCATTACCTTGTCCGTTCGGCTTAGGGATACCAACGCCAACAGACCTAAAGCTACCTGTCGTCATATTGCCCTCAAAAATCATTTCGTTATCGGTAAAATACAAACTCAGCGCATTTCTCTCTTCTGTACTCGTGCTACTACTTATAAAACTACCATTTTTGATCGTCAGGCTTGAACCTGAGGACTCGAACCGAATAGGCGGCAACCCCGTCGCTTCAATTCTATGTCCGCCAAGATCGATTATAAGCGGCTCTGATTTGCCCATATGCAGGCGATTAAAATCGAAGTCTCCCGAACAAGTTAATGTCGTGGGACTCTCAACCTTAACGGATCCCGTCCATTCAATATCGCCACCGGACATTGTGCCGGTTGTTATGCCCCAGTTAAGCGGAGTCGCGACATCAAGATCGCCGCCTTTACCCGTCCAACTACCAGCGAAAGCACACCCCACCGCGGCAACAACCATGAGCGAGAGCCACACCTTCATGCCATTAGTAACTATACGATTTTTCATGTCGCTTGTTCCTTTCTTTGAGTAGAAAAAGTGGACAATTGCCCCTTAAGAGACAAGGGCAAACTAAAAGCTAAAGCCGCGTAAAATGCCGCGTATAAGCGCTCTAGCGCGCTATTACAT
>CAVCAF010000062.1:0-13804 GCA_963600185.1 Azospirillum sp. 51_20
ATGGCTTACCGTTAATAAGGAAGGTATTATCCTCATCCACAACCGTCTGGGCAGGGCGGGGGGCGAGAATCTCGAAGGGCGCGGCACTTTTCGCACCATAAACAACCCATCCGCCGCGGGTAATTGTGGCGCGCACTTCATATCCGCCTGGCGAGAGTTCCTTCGGGAGCGGCATAGCGACCTCGAAGTCCGAAGGGATTACCGCGTTTTTGCCCTTGTCGAAGAGTTTTTCCGTCTTAAAGACGCAGTTACTAAGCGAATCATAAATGGCGACCGTGAGCGGAAGCCCCGCAATTTCTTCGCCAAGCCGCGCAATTCTTATGCGGAAGCGCACATCCTTCAGGCGGCGGGCTGTTGAGAGAATGCCGCGGTAGGCGGGCGGGTCAACCGTGAGCAGGGCGGGCATTGTCGCTTGGCGGCGGAAAAGCAGGCTCCGCTCGCCATCGGGAGTCTCCAGCCAAAGCCGTGCGGTAACGGGTCCGCGCATTTTAAGGTTATAATCAAGTGCCGCGGCAGAACCCACGAAGTTCGTCGCGAATGAGGCGGACTTCTCCTTTGCGTCCGTAAACTCATAAACGAGGCGCGTCCCTTCCGCGGCAGGTTTCGCGAGGGACATCTCGAGGTGTCCAGGACCAAGTGCAAACGGAGAAAGCGAGAAGTCCTTCACTTCAACTCCTGCCTTTAGGAGTTGCGCGGCGGCGAGGTAGTTCTCAAGTAGCTTCTCCCCTGGCTGACGCAAGGCAGAGGCAACGACAAGTCCCTTACCAAGACGCTTAGTAATTGTGACGGGATAGCCCTCAGAGCAGTCCGCCACAACCTTCCATCCGGAGGAAACATCTTTCTCAAAGTGAGGCCAGTCGTTGCCTTGGGTAATGCGGTTTGGGAACGAGCGGATAGGGTCAATCGGCTCGCGGTTCACGGTGTGCCCCAGCACTGCCCACTGCGAGGAGTTGCACTTACCAATACCTGGTAGGTCAAGCGAAGAATCGACTTTTTTGAGCCAGCCGCGCACTTGGTAGACCGCGTCCGCAATGACGAGTACGCCGCCATTTTCAACAAACGCCTTTACCGCGGGGAAGTCCGTCGCGTCGGGTGAAAGGAGGTTCTTTTTGTCGCCGCCATAGTCAAAAAGCGAATCGACGAGAACGAGCTTATATTTACCCACCTTCGCACTAAAGTCGCGAATGGACGCGTCATCGCACTTATAGAAGTCCGTCTCGCAACCTACCTTCTTAACGGCGGCATCAAAGTCCGTCGTTTTGGGATTGCGTCCGTGCAGAACGGCAACTTCGGGCGCGGCGGATGCGGCGAGTGCCGCGGCAGTGCCAACTACGGTAACAAGGGCTTTGAATCGGGTCAACATATTATAGAGTCTTTCTTCATTTTCAATGCAATTATTATACCATAAATAAGGCATTAGCCGCAAGGCACATAAGCGCAACTGTTTTTATGCGTTTCTCGCAACGCGGCACTTTTCCACCCCTATAAACCTATTTTTAGACAGGATTAACAGGATTTACAGGATTTGGGAAGGCTAGAGCTTTATTGGTTCACGACGCGGAGCGTTTCTTCGCGAATCTTGGAGAAGTCGCTCTTATTCGCTACCGCTTCCTTTTCTATGTAGAGCACGGAAAGCTTATCGATTTCGTCAGCAAATAGGTTCTGTTCCTTTAAAATACGCAACTTTTCCGCGGCAACAATACCGCTACGCAATTCTAGGAAGCGCCAGGAAGGTGAACCGTCGGGGTAGACGAGGAAGGTGTCGCCCGACATCCAGTCCCCATAGGAAGCATCCTTCTCGGGGTTCTGCGGCCAGCTGTTCCATGCCCAGCGCAGGAAGCCATCCAGTCCGCAAACGCCTGGATACGCACCGAGCCAAAACGCCTCCCCCGCGGCACTTGTCATGAATGTATTCGGGTAGGTTGGCCAGCAACAGACATAGAATGTCGTCTTGTAGCCCTTGGCGCGGCGGACTTTTACCTCAGAAAGGAAGTCATTCACCGTCACATGGCTCAGGATCTGGCTATAGTTGTCGATTGTAATACCCTTGAAGTCGGACGGCGCACGGTTACCCGCCATCGCAATACGCATACCGGGCGCTTTCGCCTGTATAAAGTCCGCAATCGCCTTTACATCCTCTGGCGGACGCTCATCCATGGCGATATAGGTATCATTAAACCAGCCTTTTGCCTTGAGGTGCGCGGCGAAATCGACAAGGAAGTCACCCCAGAAGTCCGCAAACTCGGGAGTACTAGGGAAGCAAGTCATTTCCTTCTCATTACCCGCCTCATCTTTATAGCGACAAACATTCCCCCACGGACACATCGTGTAGCAGGCAATGTCAGGACCGAGCCCACACGCACGCCCAAACGCCACATACTCATCAAAAACCGAATAATCGAATACCCAGGAGCCGTCCGCCTTCTTGACGCGCCCAATCATCGAGCCATACGCGTCATAGCACTGATGATTCCACGGCTGGTCAAGGAGCGTAATTGTTAGCGTCTTCTGTCCCGCACTCGCCAGCGTCTCCCAGATAGGGCGCATCGCGTCATAGTGCTTCTTAGAAAAAGGCTTAACACCCTTTAGACGGGCGACTGCCCACGGATGTTGCCAAAGGTCGAGAAAGTACTGCCAGTCCTTCGGCTGGGGCAAAACACGATCCACGACGCGGACGCACATTGCCCCACAGGCGTAGATGCCCGGCTTCATATCTTCGGCGACGCTTACTTCAACAATGCGCGGTCCTTCCTCGTCCTCCTCCAGCCACTTCACGCGGTCATAGATCTCATACCGCTTCAAGTCATTCGGCGTTGGCGCATATTTGACGCTCTTCAAAATGCCGCGGCGGAGGCTTATCCCCGCGGGGGCATCCCCAAGTTCTGCGAAGTCGGGGACGCGTACAACCGTGGTCTCGCCACGCCAAACGGCAACCTCAAAAGTCCGCGCCGACGCACATAGGGCAAAAGCAAAAGCCGCCCCCACTAGAAGAGTCTTTATTCTCATTATTAGTGCGCCTTAGCGGACGATGATTAGGAAGGCACCTGCGGGCTCCTTAATCGGGACGAACCACGCCTTACGCAACCCCTCACGATAAACACCAAAGCAATTCTTGGGCTGGACGGACTTCTCCTCGGTCGTTACCGCGGAAGCAAGTGAAGACCACTTCTCGCTGTCCGCATAGATTGTGCACTTCTTCGTCCCAGTGCTTGCTGTGTGCCCAGACAGCAGGTTGTCCATATTCGCCGTCGTCCACACGGGTCCGTCAATCTTCAGCGATGTTAGCGCACCCCCACAGTATTGTACCGCCGTATTGGCGACCGTCACCGCCTTCTCGGTCGTGATTTCAATCGCCACTAATTTCTTGGACTCCTGAAATGCCGACGCACTTATCGTTGTAAGGTTTGGCGAATTCAGCACCATATTCGTTAGGCTACTACATATATTGAAACATGACCCTGGCACTTTATCAAATGTGCCAGAGATGGACACTGTTGTAAGACTCTTACAGGAATTAAATGTCGACGCGCCGAGATAGGCCACATTGTCCGCATAAAACTCCGTAATTGTTCCAGCGTTATTGAATACATAAGTCTTTTGCCCCTGCCATCCACCGATATGAATCTGACGGACGACGCCATCAACTGTCAAATCGCGCAAATCAAGAACGCCAGAACCCGCCTTGACGCACAAACTGTTATCGGCTCCGATAATTATGGGTTTCGTTGCGTCAAGAGCTGATGTGTTGCCCGATTGCAAAATCCAGTTTCCGTCGGTGATGCAAGTGACATTCGTCGGGTTGCCTGCCGCGCCCTTCAGGTAAAACTTCCAGTCCGTCGCGGACGCGGGCTGGACGGCGAGCGCGGCGAATCCGAAAAGTGCTACGAGGTTAGCGAGTTTGAGCGTTTTCATAGGCAGAACCCTTTCATAGGCTTGTTTGGGGGAAAATCCGTCCCTTACGGAGAGAAGGCGAACGCCGCGCCATCCCCTATTGGAACAGCGCCTACTTCTTGTCGTTGGGGGGGGGGGGGGGTAAAGCAAGGGGTCGCCAACACTACGCGCGTAGTCTTGTTAGTATCACAATTCATCTCAAGTATCGCTAACTTGTCTTGCATGTGTCTACCTGCGACTAAACCTTCCTTTAGTTTCACTGCCACTATTATAGCATAAATAAGGTATTAGGCGCAAGACCCATAAGCGCAACACTTTTTATGCGTTTCTCGCAACGCGGCACTTCCCACGCCCTATTTACAAGGGTTTGCGCCTTCTAAAGCAACAAGTAACCCTAAACCCCTTTCGCGCGTTTTTACCTCACCCGAGAGTCGCAGAGACCGCAGAGGGTTTTAATAGCCGTGTAGAAATGTAGAGATGTAGAACTTTCTACAATTCTACAACTCTACACGGCTAATTACTCCTCTCTGCGATCTCTGCGACTCTGCGTGAGGTAACTCTCAAGAAGCCCTAATCCTGTTAATCCTGTAAATCCTGTCTAAAAAAGCCAGCTCGAAACCCCCGCCCCAGCACCCCGCCGACCCCCTATTACTGGCTCGTCTTCAAGAGACCGCGGTCTGTTGGCTTGGAGACCGCGGTCTGTTGGCTTGGAGACCGCGGTCTATCGGGCAAGAGACCGCGGTCTCAGGGTCGAGTGACCGCGGTCTCAAGGTGCTGAGACCGCGGTCTCTAAGCCCCCTCCTGCGCACCCCCTCCTAGGCTTCCAAGTAAGAGGGGGTGGGTTGCCCAGTAGAAAGCCGCGGATAGCCCCTAGACCTCCCCCTGGTCTAGAGCTTTAAACTCGGTCTAAAGACCCTAATCTTTACTGGATGACGACTTCTACTGTGCCGACCGCATAGCAGGCGATGTCATATTCGTTGTAGACGAAATGCCATCCGTCCGCGGCACGATAGAAATTATTATGTGGCTTAACGGGTGCCTGCAAAGCGTCCTTGCCTATCTTCGCGACAACGGCATTATAAAGTTTCTTTTGGAGCGCGGCACGATCCGCAAACGCTGGGACATCCGCGAGAGTCAGGACTTTGCCCGTTTTGCGGTCAATTGTGCCAACTGTGATACAAGTTCCGCCATGGGCTCCGCCCGTATAGGAGTAGTCCAAACAATGGAAGCTTAGATACGCCTTATCGGCATACACAACTTTATATTCGCTTTTATACTCTTGGTAGGCTATGGACGACGGATACACCATCCAGTCCGGTTTAGACATGAAGTCGTCGGGATCCGCACTCTCGTTTACGGGTTCTAACGCCAAATCGCGGCAAAAGTTAATATAGTACGTGCGGTTTTCGCCACCTTCAGCAAGGACGGACGCCATAAGCGCGAGTACTAAAAGGCTCGTCTTCATTCTGGTTAGGCTTTCTGGTCACCCGAAGTCGTGTCGGACGGCTCTTTTCTAATCTTTGCCGCGAGAAAGGCGAAAGCTTCGAGTCCGACTAAGGCGAGGAGCGTCGCGGCAATTGCGACACAATAGAGTCCCGCGGCAACAGCCATACCAATCCCCGCGGCAACCCAGATTCCCGCGGCAGTTGTAAGCCCATGTATCGCGTGCTTCTGAACAATTATTGCGCCCGCACCCAAAAAGCCCACGCCACTCACAATTTGTGCCGCGACGCGCGAGGGGTCGCCGTGTCCGTCAAAACCATAACGCGAGACAATCATCATAAGTGCCGCGCCGAGCGCCACGAGCAGATGAGTCCGTACCCCCGCGACTTTCGCGCGGTATTCGCGCTCCGCCCCGATAAGTCCGCCCAAAAGTGCCGCGAGCGCCAGCCGAAGTATCCATTCAAGTGTGCTACCCATATTACCCTCCTTTAGCGATAGACCTCGCTTACCCATTCATACGCTTCGGTATAGTCCTCACCAAACATTGTCTCTAGCATGAACTTTAGGGTACGCGCTCCCGAGAAGATTTGGTGATAGCGCACCCTTCCCGCGTGCGCCACTTTCTGCCGCGCTTCATCATGGCTCTGGTACCACATAATCTTCTCAACGAGATCAGCGGGAGTCTCCCAAAACACGCCTTGCTCAGGCGAAAAGAAGTCCTGCAACTGCCCTTTCGCCGACAGGAACGTGAGGATTCCGTAGCCCATTAGGTGGGCAATGCGGTCTGAGGAATACCACTTATCCCCTTCGCGGCGGTTGAGATTAACGGACATCTTGGAGCTCGCGAGCACATCCTCATATGCCGCGCCCCAGATTGAGGGACTCCCCATGCCAAAGAAGTCGTAGGTGAGGTGTCCCGCGAGGCGGTCTTTTAGGAATTGGACAACTTCCATGCGTGGGTCGCCCACACGCGGATTGCCCGCATAAAAGAAGTCCCGCTTAAATTCCGCGACACTTTTAAGAGAGTTGTCGCCCATTTCCATTGAGGTGTCGGCGGGGTTTGGCATGTAGGCGACGACATTCTTACCCGTAAGCCAAGTCTTTAAGTCCGTGCCCGCTGTCGTGACGAAGATCGCGTCACAGGAAGACTTTCGCCGCTCAATTTGTGCGCGGGTTGCCTCTTGCCAGAGGGGGTCGACATTAAAGTGCGCAATCTTCACGGCGGGCAGGATATGGCGGATCTCCTCCAGCGTCTCATTCGTCACATAATCGCAGTGCCCGAGAAGGATAGCGTCCGGACGGAAGTTGCGCGCCGTTTTCACGAGTTTCTTATTGGCAATAACGCCCCCGAGTGCACGGATGCCGAGCGGCGCCAAAAGCCGCGCCATATCGCGATCGGAAAACTCGCAAACGCGATAATTATTCCGCACACACCCACACATCAACTTGCGCCCTGGGCCCATGCGCAGATTCCCGTAGCGGCGAATCATGAGGTTATCTATTAGTAAGATACGCATTCCGCAGTGCCCCCTCCAATTTGCGCCTGAAGATAAGTAATAAGAGTTGAGTAGCTCGTGGCAATACCCGAGCGCGCCCAAACGCAGGCGACTCCGACGGCTACGAGAAGCCCAACGAGGAGCCCAAGGAGTGCGTCCGAAGGCTGGGCGAGGATACCATTAACAAGCTTTTTTACAAGAAGCCGCGCGAGCCCAAACCCGAGAAGTGCCGCGATAAATGCCGCGAGACCTCGTAGCCAAACCCCTTCTATATAAGAGGAAGAGAAGTACCACGCACTATACCCAACCGCAACTGCCGCGCCGACCGCCACAAAAAAGGCAAGCGTCCCTGAAAGCCCCCGAAAGAGCCCCACGAGCGCACAAAACGCCCCAAACGCGAGTAGCACATAATCGGCTGGTAGTAGTTGCAAATCTTAGTCCTTATTTCTTCGCTGTTAGATAGGTAAGATAGCCTTGGTAAACTGCCGCGACCTTAGATTGTCCCGCTTTTTTCGCCGCCTTTATGAGACCCTCCAACGCCGCTTTGTCGGTGGAACGCAGGGCTAACGCACGCGAATAAATCTCAACTGCCGCGGAGTAGTGCCCCGTATTGAGCGCGGCACCTCCCGCTTCTAAGAAGGTCTTGTATCCGTTAGGGTTCAATTCGCAGGCGATACGGTAATACTTGTAGCCCTCGACCTGCCCCGCCTTGCGCGTATCGACTTTCGTCCAAGTCCGCGCGAGCCCAAGTGCCGCGGCGGCGCTTAGGGGATCCGCCTTGTAAGCATCCGCATACCTTAGGCGAGCGGTCCTGAAGTGACCCTGCTTGCAGGCGGCTTCCGCCTTCAAAAGTGCCGCGGCGCAAGCTCCACTATCCCTACGCGAAGTTCCCGCACGGCTCACTATCGCGGCATTTATCGCCTCACGCAACTCAGGTAAAACATTGCGCTTCACATTTTGGACACGCTTCCCCGCGAGTGCTTCCGTCTTAGCCTCAAGGTGTAGATACACATCAAACTGCTCACACGCCATTTCCTTATAATCATAGTAATCGCGATAGAGAAGCCCGAGGTGATAGTACGCCGCCGCATTGCGTCCATTTAGCCGAATTGCCTTGAAAAAGCAAACCCGCGCCCGATCGCGTGCCGCCTCAGCTTTCGCATTTTGGGCAAGCGTCATCTCTACAATGCCAAGCCCCGTCCAGCCAACGGACTGCACTTCTTTCGGGTAGTCCTTGCCTTCCGCGAGCACCATGAACGCCTTTTGGGCGAGTTTAGTATCTTCCGCTTCAAAGGCGATGTGCGCCGTCACTTGCCAAACATCGGCATCCGTCGGGGCGAGTTCGCGTGCCGCGGCAATTAACCGCGCGGCTTCTGCCTTCTCGCCCGCGGCGAGATTCGCCCGCGCACCATTTACGAGCGCGTCCACATCCTCGGGCGCATATTTAAGCGCCTTCGCGTAGAGTTCCACCGCCTTACGGCAATCGCCCGCTGAAAGTGCCGCGTCCGCCGCCGCCTTTTCGCGCGACCCATCCTTCGGGCCGCACCCGACTACGCCAACGCAAAGCGCGAATAAAAGCGCCTTAGGCGCGTATTTGTGCCAAGAATTCGTCACGCTTCGCCTCCATTATCTCTTTTGTCCGTCCCTCAAGATTCAAGCGCACCAAAGGCTCGGTATTGCTCATGCGCACGTTTGCCCACCAGCCCTCGGTCTCCCATGCGTCCACCGAGACACCATCTAACTCAAAAACCCGCGCCTTATTCTCCCACGCCGCCTTTATTCCCGCGAGCACTTCGGCAGGCGGACGCACCGTTTTCGTGTTGATTTCGCCCGATTGCGCATATTTACGCAACGGCTTCACGAGTTCCGACAAAGGCTTATCGCTCTTCGAGACAATGTTCGCGAGGGCAAATGTCGCCATTGAGGAAGATTCCGCCGTAAAGTTCGCCTTGAAGTAGTAGTGCCCTGAGAGCTCGCCTGCGAAAATCGCGTCATTCGCCCGCATTTGCTCCTTAATAAAGGAGTGCCCGACGCGAGACATCATAGGCTTGCCGCCCGCCGCGGCAATTACTTCAGCGCAAACCCGCGAAGAACGCAAATCATAGAAGCACGCCGCGCCTGGATTGGACGCGAGTAAATCGCGCGAGATGAGCGCGGTTATGAAGTCCATCGGGATAATCTCGCCCTTCTCATCTAAGAAGCCCGCACGATCGGCATCACCATCAAACGCGACACCAAACGCATACTTACCCGGATTTGTCCTGAGGAGCGCTTGCAAATCTTTAAGCGTCTCATGCTCAAGCGGATTCGCGTTGTGGTTCGGGAAGTTGCCATCGTACTCACCATAAAGCGCGTCAAAAGTAATGTCGCTACCCTTAAACGCCGCGCTCTCGGCTATGCCCATGCCGTTAGCGAAGTCAAAGGCAAGATGAAGGGGTTTTGCGAGGTGGGCGAACTCGCGCACATGCGCGGCATAGGCCTCGGCAACATCCGCCTTTGTAATCGACCCTGTGCCCCGCGGCGGTTCATCATCGGGCATTTCAGCGACCATCTTCTCGATATCCTTAATGCCCGTCGCACCCGAAATCGGCACGGCGTTCGCGCGGCAAAGCTTGCAACCATTCCATTCGCGGGTATTGTGGGAGGCGGTAATCATTACAGAGCCGTCCACTTTCAGCGTGCCATTCGCGAAATAGCTCATCGGCGTTGAGGCGAGCCCAATATCGATTACATCGCACCCTTCCGCCATAAGCCCCTTCGTGAACGCCGCGAAGAGTGCATCGCCCGAGGTTCGGCAATCACGCGCCACCACGACTTTCTTCGCCGCGATGAACCTAGCATAAGCGCGCGCAATCTTATAAAAGACCGCGTCCGTTAGGTCTTTTCCGTAGATTCCACGGATGTCGTAAGCCTTAAAAATACTCATTTCTTTTTTCCTTCTTTGTTTACACCTTATATTTTACCATAAATTGAGGCACAATTGCCACAAATCTTTGTTAGAAAGTGAAAAATATTCCAGCGTTCCAGAGCCAGCCGCTCATATCCACCTCCGTCGGATCTTCCTTCGGGCCATAGGTCGTCGTGTCACCAAGCCGCCAATCGAAGCCCGAGTAAATGCCGAAGTTATCCGTAAACTCATAAGTCGCCTGAAGTCCCACAATGCCCTGGGCGAGGAAGGCGGTATCGTCAAGTGCCGCGTCCACCCGCGCATTAAGCCAGTTAAAGGCGACACCGAGGCGCATACCAACCGTCAGATTCTTAGTGAGTCGCCGCTCAGGAATCGCGAGGGTGCGGAACTCGCCATAGGCTAAGCGCCAGTTTTCCGCCGCGTAAAGTTGCCGTGGACAGAATGCGCCGCCGACACCAAGCCGCAAGGCATAATCCCCACGCGCGAAGAGAAGATGTTGGTAGTCCGCCTCAGCACCATAAAGTTCGCCGCGCGTCTTACCCGCGGCATTGCGTGCGCTTATACCGCCGCGCCCAAAACCACCGAATCCCAAACGCCCTTCCTGAGGGGAAAGGGCTTCTGTAAAAGTCTGCGCGAGTACGGGCCAAACGCGTCCCTTCTCGTCCATGCCGCGGAGTGCCAAGGCGCGGACATATGGCTGGGTGCAAACCGTCACCGTAAGCCCCCACTTCGAGCGGCTCGCGTAAGCGCCGCCATCCGAGACAAGCAAGATACTAAGGGTTCCATCCGCATTGCGTGGTCCCGTGCAAACGCCCTCATAACAGGCGACAGCGGACTGCAAAACGCCCTTCCCAAAAAGTTCGCCGTCCCTCACGGTGTAGAGGGGATCGCCCTTCTTAACAGGCGTGAACACCTTGCCCTCAAGCGCGGGAAAGGAACTCACATCCGTCGCCTTCGTGAAGTCTGGACGGTAGAGTCGTGCGAGCCCCAAGGTCTCATACGAGCACTCCCTCTCCAGCACGAGAAGCGAGTCGTCGGGCAGGACGCACAAATCTGAAACGCCACTATTCGTCGCCCCAACCGAACCCGCCTTTTCGCATACATACGCCCACATCCCCGCCGCGACCCAATCCGCTTGGGGGTCTTCACGCGTAAAGCGCATGAGCCTAACGACTGTTCCGCGCTTGGAACTCGCACGCGGTCCATCACAATCAAGTGCTTCCTCATTCGCCGTCCAAAGCGTGAACCCGTCGGGCGAAATCGCGAACGACTCAAGGGATAAGTTGTCGCGCGTATGCTCAACAATGAACGCGGGCACCTCCACCTGCCGCCCTGTGCGCTCACCCGTCACAGGGTCATATTCACGAATCGAGGTATCGTATTCATCAGAGACCCAAATCTTGCCATTAAACGGATCGCGCGCGACACCTTCCACATCATGCGCACCCTTTAGAAGCACGCCCTTACCCATGCGCGGCTTTCGCGTAAGCCCCCCCTTCTCATCAAAGATGGGTGTCATTAAATGGAGATAGCATCCATTAGAAACAACCGAGCCGCCGTCCCGCACAACATAAAACGCGTCATCTCCGCGCCAGGTTACGCCGCTCATATCGGCGAAGTCGGGTAACTTTAGCGTATACTTCTGCCCGACTTCCTCAATCGCGAGATTAGCGAGGGCGCGTCCACAAAGGACTCCCCCAACTAAACAAGCGACTACTAAGCGGGCGAACATCACGGTTTCTCGTAAAGACGGCAGTGGCAAAGCCCATGCCAGTTAGGATCCGCGAGCTGTCCGCGAAACTCTTCACACGGGCAGAAATACTCGGGCGTTTTGGGAATGCGGCACGGACAGTACCCGCCCTTGCGCTTCAGCCCTTCCAAAATCACATTCACAATCCGCGCATCACTTTGGTAGCGGACACTCTTAGCAATAAACAGCGCGACAGGTGGCGGCACGAGATCTTCTATCGACGCGCCCTTCGCGAGGCGGTCACGGATTTCTGTGGACGACTCGGAGGTGCGGGGGTAGACATGAAAAGTGCAAAGTCTCACGAGCGCGGCATAATCCTTCCAGCGCGGCAGATCGGGCGCGGAATCCTCCCCCACCAAAAAGACGAATTCATCCGCGGGGTGCTCCGCGGCAATTTCGCGCACGGTATCTATCGCGTACGAGACACCACCGCGGCGAAGTTCTCGGTCATCCACGCTTACCCGCGCCTTACCATTAAACGCGGCGCGCACGAGGAGTAGCCTATCCCATCCGTTCGTGGGCGCATGGGTCGTCTTAAATGGGCTTACGGCGGCGGGGATGACGATAACGCTATCGACGATACCCTCGGCGAGAGCCTTCTCAACTACGGTCACATGTCCGTTGTGAATCGGGTCAAATGTGCCGCCGAAAAGTCCAATACGACTCATGCTAATTCTTTAGAACGCTTTGCCGCGGCGGCGAGTGTCGCGGCGACTATTTTCTTAAACTCGGGGTTCGCGAGTTTTTCCATGCCCGCGGCAGTTGTGCCGCCCTTGGTGCAAACGCCCGCAATGAACGCCTTTAAGTCCGCACCACTCTCGCGCAAAAACTTCGCCGTACCATACATCGTTTGCTCCGCGAGGAGGCGTGCGACGGCGGGTTTGAGTCCGAGCTTTACACCCGCTTCTGCCATCGCTTCTTCCATATACGCGAAGTAGGCGGGGCCCGAACCCGAGAGCGCCGTTACCGCGTCAAAGTCTTTCTCCTTAAGAATAACGGCTTCGCCTGCGCCGTCCAAAATCTTAACGACGCGATCTGTAGCTTCTTTGGGTGTCCCCGCCGCGGCACATACGGCGCACATGCCCGCCTTTGCACGCAATGCAAGATTAGGCATAACGCGAATAAACCGCACCTTCTTACCAAATGCCGCACGCAACTTCGCGAGGGTCTTGCCGGCCACAATAGAGACGAGCACCTGCTTCTCGGTTAAAAGTCCCTTTACTTCTTCGGCGACGGAATCTACATCTTGCGGTCTTACAGCGAGAAAGATAAGCTCCGCCTTCTTCGCGACGTCCTTCACATCGCTCACGACCTTAACGCCGAGGCGCTCGCGTAAATCCGCCGCCCGCGCGGCACACTTCTCCGCCATCAAAACGCCGCGCGTAGAGGGCATTGCCGAGAGGATGCCTTCCGCCATCTTACCCGCACCGAAAAAGCCTATCATATCTTGAGCCCTTTAAAGGCGTCCGCGAGCGAGCCGACCGCCGCATTCTTCTTCTCGTTTTCCGCCATCCACGCGGCGACTTCCGCGGCAGATTGTTCCGCCGCTTCTTCCTCGGGCGTCTTCTTAAAGGTGCGCGTGAGGCACTCCTTGCGTGAGAGGGAAATCTTACCTTCCTCGCGGTTAATGTGCAGAACCTTAACCGTCACGCCATCGCCTGGCTTAAGGATTGTGCGCGGATCTTCCACACGCTCCCACGCAACTTCACGCACAGAGATAAGCCCTTCAACACCACCTAAATCAACGAACGCACCGAAGTCCAAAACGCGTGTGACGGTTCCGTTAAGCGTCTCGCCTTCATCAAGTTCATTTAGGAGTGCCTCTTTCATTGCGGCGGCTTGCATATCCTGAAGCGCGCGACGCGAAAGCACAATATTGAGTCCGCGCTCATCCTTCGAATATTCCGTTACCAGAAAGTCGAACTTGCGCCCAACATATTCCGCGCCTTCCGTACGGATGCGGTCAATCTGGCTAAACGGACAAAACGCACGCGCTCCCGCGACGGTGACCTCGTAGCCACCCTTGATTTCTTTCTCGACAAGCCCCGCAATTGCCGCGCCTGATTCCCACGCGGTTTTAACGGACGCATTATCATCCAAGAGCACCTCAACCGCCTTCTTTTCAGGGCGGACGATGCTCTTGTCGTCATTAAACGCCTTACCGAACTTGTAGCTCTTACGGATGCCTTTCATCTGGCTATCAACGAGCGAGCCAAAATCAAACTGATTCGTATTCATAAGTCCCATTATTATACCATAATCCGCGCCGTCCGAGCAGACCTAATTTTCAATTGTCAAAGATCAAAGTAAAGAGGT
>CAVCAF010000063.1:0-13591 GCA_963600185.1 Azospirillum sp. 51_20
CGCTGGACGCATATTCCTTAGCAACTTCTAAAATCGCCGCGCGGGTAATGTCCGTCGACCCATCGTCAACAGGGATAAGTTCCGCACGAAGTCCCTTAGCCGTATAAAGTGCCGCGATTTTGCGTAGGTTTTCGGCGATTGTTGCCCCAAGATTGTAGATGGGCAACACGACCGAGAGCCGTCCCTCGCCAATACATGCGCTCGCCCGCGCCCACATCTCGCTCTCAGTCGCCATATTATTTCAAACGGACGCGTGGATCTAGCGCGGCATAAAGAAGATCCGTCGCCAAATTAACGAATTGATATACGAGCGCACTCATTACAACAACGCCGCGCACAACCGCCATATCCGAAGAATGGATGGCATTAATCGCGACAGAACCTAGTCCAGGAATTCCAAAGAAGCTTTCCAATAAGAGCGAGCCCGTAAAGAGGTAGGGAATCGAAAGCGAAATAAAAGTGACGATAGGGATTAGCGCATTACGCAAGACATGGCGGAACATGATTGCCGCGGACGAAAGATTGCGCGAGCGGGCAGTAAGAACATACGGCTTATAGATTTCGTCCAAGATAGCCGTGCGGAAGAACCTTACATCAATTCCGAGCGAGCTTACAATACCAATCAAAACAGGCAAGACGAGAAACTGCGCCCCCCCATACCCCCAGATTGGGAAGAGGTGCGCCTTATAAGCGAAGAAGAATTGTCCAGCCAAAACCCAAACGACATAGTTTACACTCATAAGAATAGTCGAGACAACAAGTATCGACTTATCCACAAAAGTGCCGCGCTTCGCCGCTGAAATCATTGCGAGCATAAGTGCGACGAGGGCGCCCCCTATAAGCATTGGGACTGTTAGGGAAAGTGAAGGTCCTACCCCGCGCAAAAGGACGGACGCGACCGACTCCTTTAATTCAACTGAATAACCTAAGTCGCCCGTAAGCAGGTTCTTAATGAAAGTGACGAACTGCGAATCAAGTGCGAAAATAAGCGGCTTATCAAAACCATAAAGCTTATTAAACGCGGCAATTGATTCCGCCGTTGCGTTTTTGCCGAGGATAGTCTCAGCAGGCGAACCGCCTACGACATTGAAAAGTATAAAGGTAAGAACAAGTATCCCGAAGGTCGTCGGGATAACTTGTAGAAAGCGCTTACCTATATACTTCCACATAGAGACGGCGGCACCTCCCGCTTAGGCGTTAATCGCCTTCTCGAGTAGCGCGGCAATTGCCTCAGAGTCGCAAGTTTCAAGGCGCTCAAGTGTCTTCGCCCAACGATAGGCACCCGAACCCGCCGCATCGAAGGGACGATGCAAGAGCAAGTCATCAAAGGCACTCTTACGCTCAAGATACTTCGCGCGCGTCTCAATAAGTTTTTCTTTGAAGCTCGCAATATAAGCTTGGGCAAATGCCGCGACATCCGTAAGATAAGGGACGCGCCGTTTTACGACATTCGCATAAGGCGCGACGAGTTCCTCAAAACTCTTAAGATACCCGACGAACGAGCCCGCGTGATCAATAATCGCGACATTCTCAGGTAGCCCGTCCGCGCCCTGTTGGACAATCTCATAATTGCAGTCAAAAACATTATCGCCCGTACTCGTCGTAAGGCGCCCAACAATCATATCCATCGCCGCCGCCGCGCCCATAAGTTGCGCGAACTTCTTCGCATAGGCGGGATTGCGGAACTTCGCGATTGGCACTTTGTCGGAAGCCGTACCGCCCGTGTAGGCACGAATGAAGTAATAGGTGCGAACCGTTGTGCCATTATACTCGTTATGTCCGTTATAAGGCTCAGCGAACTGTCCGAAGCCCACATAGCGCGGCAGATTCATGCCGAGCTGTTGGCACATAAGACGGCGATCCATAATGTAGTCGGCGTAATCATTCGCCTCGAGAATGGACTGCAAAAGCGTCTTGCCTTCGTCGAGATGTTCAGCGACACCCCACTTCTGGAAGCGCAAAATCGCCACATGCGGTTCGTCATGGCTCGTTTCTTTCATCTGCAAAATGTAGATAGAGCCGCGGTGCAACTCCGCATCTGGACGGCGAGAGAGAGAATTCGCGATACGCCCCACATTCACATACTGCAAATCGCGATAGAAGCGCATGAAGTTGAAGATAATGTTGCGGACGCGTGGGTCGCAGATTTGCGCGAGTTCAGGCGCATGGGTGCGGTTAAACTCATCCCAAAGAGGGTCAAAGATGAGTTCGCCGCGATCAATGCGTGCGCCCGGTAGCCACTCAATTTGGCGGAAGAACTCAGGCGAAAGTCCTTGAATCAGTTCGCTACCGTCAATCTCGGGCGCATTTGTCGCGCGCGTTAAAATCGCGCACATCGCGTTGCGCCAAGCGAAGTTTTCTACGCTTTCGTCACGCAAATCAGCTGGGAGCGACATGCGCCAATCGCGATCAATCTTATCCGTCGCCGCACGAAGGTCAGCATCCGTTAACTCATCTACCTTAATCGCGCGAATGGCTCTTGAGATTTCAATGGGCGTTGAAGTCGGGAAGACTTCCGCTTCAGGGTTGCCCATACGATTGCGGCGCGAGAAGAGTTCCACGACCTCACGCACTTGCTCACGAAATGCCGCGGGCGGCAACTGTGCGACTTGGGCATAGCCCCCGACCGTCAAGTAGCGCGTACCAGTACTATGATTATAATAGTAGATGCATTCGTGGGCGATGGCGACATGAGACTCTGTAATTAGGCGCTTCATGTCATCTTGCGAAATCGGCTGACGCGCCATACGCCAATTCTCGCCGCGGGCTCTTAGCGCATTGCGAACCTTAGCCGTATGGGTATTAAGAAAGCGCACGCGGCGTTTTGAAACGAGCTTCTGCAGTTCGTCATCCGCCTTAAAAGCGAGATCCATCCGCTCAGGGTCAGGACGGATATAGACGATGTCATCCGCCATAATCAAGTCGACCGAGTTTTCCATTTCTGCGGCGACTTCCTCAGGCGTTAGCGCGGGCAATGATTCCTTCGCACGCGCGGCGTTTAGCGTATCAATCCACAAAAGACGTTGCGTCGCGTGCACACCACGCGCCGTGACGAGTCCAGGTGTCCTAAAGAAGATTGTGCCAATGCGGCTCAATAGACGACCTTCAGAATCGCGAGCAAAGAGCTTTTCTCCAATAATTTTCATGCTTTTATTATATCATATTTAGCGTCCGTTGCGTTCATTTTTTAACGGACACTTCTAATTAAGGTTTAAGCCAATCTATCGGGGCGTGGGCGACAACCTCATCGCCCTCGGGCATTTTTACCCGCAAGTCTAGCGCGTGCAAGTAAAGGCGCGACGCTTTCTCGCCCCCATACTTTACATCACCAATAATCGGATAGCCTGCCTCAGAGAAATGGACGCGTATTTGGTTTTTGCGTCCGCTCTTAAGATCGACTTCAACGAGCGTAGTGCCGTCCTCAACAGAGAGCTTACGCCAAATCGTCTTCGCGAACTTACCAAACTTTGGATTCTCTACACTCTTTACCTTCATCGTCACGGGATTATCGCGCAAATACGATTCAAAAACGCCCTTCTCCTCAGGCAGTATGCCGCCCACGCGCGCGAGGTAAGTCTTCTTAGCTATCTGATTCCAATGCGCACGCAACTCCTCGGCGAGCGCGGCAGTTTTGGCGAACATCAATACACCACTCGTTTCACGGTCAAGGCGATGAACGAGCCACGCGCGGCGCGAACTCTTCCATTGCCCCTTGCGCAGATAATCCGTTAGTAGATTCTCAGCTGTATACTGTTCTTCTCGGGCGCGACGACCCTGAAGGCGCGTATGGGTCGTAAGTAATCCCGCGGGTTTATTGATAACGACAACTCGCGCATCCTCGAAAAGGATAGCGAACGGCAAGGCGTGCTTCTTCATGCCTTCAAGTCAAGCTTAGCAGGTGTCGGGGCGAGCACGACAGGCAGGCGCAACGCCTTTTTCATTTCGCGTGCAAGCGCGGCAACACCATAAGTCTCGGTCTCGTAGTGCCCCGCGAGAATCATCTTCATGCCGACATTCTCCGCGGCAATACACTCACCCCAACTTGCCTCACCTGTAAGATAGAGGTCACAACCAAGTGCCTTAGCCTCAACGGCGAAGTCACCCGCGCCACCCGAGCAAATCCCAACGCGACGACCATCCTTGAGCGTACCAACAACACCGATGATATTGCCGTGATAGGAGAACGCACGCTTAATCGCCGTTAAGCCGAGACTGCGGGCGATTTCCCAATTATTGCCAACCTTTGGGTTCGCGTCCAGCGGCAAATGCACCGCATAAAGCGCGAGATTATACTTGAGCGCCGTCTTAACAACTTCATACTCGCTACCCATAAGGCGACGGATGCCGCCGCCCCACGAAATGCCATGGTGGACAATCGCGAGTTGCGCCCCCGCCTTCGCGGCACTTTCAAGAAATGCGACCGAGGCATCCACGCCGAAGGCGACGGCTTTTATGTCATCGCCTTCACGCGCGATTTGAAGTCCGTTATTAGAAATATCGTCAAACGCGGCGCAATTAAGCGTCTTATCAAGCCACGATACAATGCGCGCAAGTTTCAAGATAGCCTAGTTCCTTAAACTTACTTAAGGTGCCATAAAGAGCGGCGAGAGCGGCGTTGAAGCGTGGTCGCCCGCGCTAAAGTAAAACTCCTGCCCCGTCGCGTCCATGACACTGCGCCACAAGTCGCTCTTAAGCGAGATAGTCTGTCGCTCGAAAGTCGCGAGCTTAATCGGCACAAGCGCATAGCTCTCGCCTAGGTTCCCGACGACACAATTCGTACGCCCAGCCATTGCCGCGTGAACCGCGTTGCGCGCGAGCATGTAGCAACGGATAGCGTCCGTACCCCGCGCGGGGACGGATCGAATCGTGTAGCTCGGGTCAAAATATTTAACTGAACTTTTAATCTTCTTCTGCGCGAAGTATTCCGTAATCTTGCGCTTAAGGAACTCGCCTATGTCTTTCTTAAGGATGTTCCCGCTCGCGTCGCGGCGCTCAGGTTCGCCTTCAATCAGGTTTTGTCCAGCACCTTCGGCGACGACAATAACGGCGTGCGTCTTGCCCGCGGCGAAACGATTCTCAAGTGCCGCGAGAAGTCCGTGAGGGCCCTCAAGCGTGAAGTCCATTTCAGGCACGAGACAGAAGTTAACGACGGGGTTCGCAACCGCCGTATACGCGGCAATGAAGCCTGAGTCGCGTCCCATAAGTTTAACAAGTCCAATGCCGCCCGCTGTGCCCTTCGCTTCCACATGAGCGCAACGCGTCACATTCGTCGCCTCAGCGACAGCTGTTTCAAACCCGAATGAGCGCCCGACAAATTGCAAGTCATTATCAATTGTCTTAGGGATGCCGACAATGGAAATCTTGAGTCCGCGCTTTTTAATTTCCTCAGCGACATCGCGTGCACAGCGTAGCGAACCATCGCCGCCAATGCAGAAGAGCACATTGATATTCATGCGGATAAGGGTGTCAACGATCTTATCCGTCGGTTGCTGTCCGCGGCTTGAACCGAGAATCGTGCCGCCATTCTCATGGATCGTATCGACGACATCCGGGTCAAGCATGATTGGCTGATACCCGAAGTCTGGGTTCAGCCCTGCGTAACCGAAGCGAATACCGAATATGTTCTTTACGCCATAATCAAATGTCAGAATCTCAACGAGACCCTTAATGACATTGTTAAGCCCGGGGCAAAGTCCGCCCGCTGTCACAATCCCGACACGCGTCCAGCTCGGATCATGAAAGATCTTCTCGTGCGGACCCGCACGCTCAAAAGTGGGTGCGTGCCCTAACTTCTCGCGGATGTAGCGCAGATACGATTCATTCTCCGTTACGAGAATGCGCTCGCCATCACGAATAAACTCGTGATGGCGAACGGGAGACTGAATGCGGCATGCGCCGAGAGTCTCCACTTCACACGAATAATCCCCCTTGTGGGCGGCAATCTTTTCGAGTGCCGTCGCCATTGAGGGATCACCTGTACGTTGTTCGGGAGCCATTTCTTTTAGATAAGCGATTTATAGAGCTTCTCAATTTCAGCGACCGTGCAGTCACGCGGATTGCCCGGACGGCACGCGTCCGCGTACGCGCTCTTGGCGAGGAATTTGATATCCTCTTTCTTAAGAACGCCCTTCAGGTCTTTCGGGATGCCGACATCCGCCGCGAGCTTCTCGACCGCGGCAATTGCGGCCTTACGCGCCTCAGCAAGCGAAAGCTTCTCGGTGTTCTTTACGCCCATCGCCGCGGCAATAGCACGATACTTATCGCCCGTCTTTGTCGCGTTAAACTTCATCGCTGTCGGGAGCAGGATCGCGCAAGCCTTACCGTGCGGCATATCATAGAGCGCCGAAAGCCCGTGCGCCATCGAGTGGTCAATGCCAAGACCCACATTCGAGAAGCCCATACCCGCGATGTACTGTCCGAGCGCCATACCCGCACGCCCAGAGGGCTTGTTCGCGACCGCGTCACGCAAGTTCGCCGCGATAAGGCGAATCGCCTCAAGGTGCATCATATCCGTCATCGGGCACGCCGCCTTGGTGATGTAGCCTTCAATCGCGTGTGTCAAAGCGTCCATGCCCGTAAACGCCGTGAGCCCCTTAGGCATCGACGACATCATATCGGGGTCGACAAATGCCGCGACGGGGATGTCGTGGGGGTCGACGCAAACGAACTTACGATGCTTCTCGACATCCGTAATAACATAGTTAATCGTCACTTCAGCGGCCGTGCCAGCAGTCGTGGGGACAGCGAAGATGGGCTTGGACGGATTCTTCGTCGGGGCAACGCCCTCGAGCGAGCGCACATCGGCGAACTTCGGATTTGCCGCGATAATGCCGACAGCCTTCGCCGTATCCATTGAGGAGCCGCCGCCGATCGCGATAATCGCATCCGCCTTCGCCGCCTTAAACGCCTTCACGCCGTCCTTCACATTCTTGATAGTCGGGTTCGGCTTAATTTCAGAATAAACCGCGTACTTAATCTTCGCCTTGTCGAGTAAGTCGGTGACTTTCTTCGTAACACCAAACTTAATCAAGTCAGGGTCAGAGAACACAATTGGCTTCTTGAGTCCACGCGCGGCAAGTTCCGTCGTGATGCTCTTAATGGCGCCCGCCCCGTGATAGGACGTCTCATTGAGAATGATGCGATTAACCATCTTATTTTACTCCTTATTGTTGTTGTGTGTGTTAGTGAAAAAAGATTACTTGCCCGTCGTCTTCATGCGATAGCCATTGAACGAATGGGTGTTGTACAAGGGCTGCTTGGGCGTCGCGAGCCCCATCGCCTTACGAATGGCGAGGAAGTCCTCAACACTCTTCTTGCCGACTTGCTGAAGTTTCGCGCCATGCCCCGCGGCGAGCAGAAGGACTTGGCAGTAAGCGTCCGCATTCTCCGCGAACCACTCCGCCTCCTCAACATCGCGTCCACCGCAGACAATGCCGTGGTTTTCCATAAAGACAACATTCGACTTCTTGGCAGCCTCGGCAACATTCGCGGCGACTTCATCGGTGCCGGGCGTGCCATACGGCGCGAGCGGAATCTGGTCAAGAAAGATATCCGCCTCGGGGTTAATACCGTTCGGCGGCACAATGCCCGCGAAGAGGAACGCATTGCAGTGCGGCGGGTGGCAGTGCATACACGCGTTCATGCCCGTCGCCTTCATCATCGCGATATGGACGCGCACCTCGCTCGTGCGCGGACGATACCCACAAAGTTGCCCCGCGGACATATCGCAAAGGCAGACATCCTCTTCTTTCATGAAGCCCTTGCAGCACAATGTCGGCGTGCAAAGAATCAAATCCTCGCCCACGCGAACGGAAATATTGCCGCCATTGCCGTCCGTATAGCCGCGCGCATAAATGCGCCGCCCCATTTCGCAAATCTGCTTCTTCACGGCGCGAATCGCGGGGGACTTGAAGAACTTATCGAGCGCGGCACGCGTCTTCGGTTGGGGACCCGATTGCCAATCGTAAACACGATTAACGAGTGGAGGATTAATGTAGAGTTTCTTATCCATAATTGTTACTTACTCTTTCTTTGACGAAGAACCTCATAAAGTGTAATTGCGGTGGCGACCCCCGCATTCAACGACTCGAAGCCGCCCGGCATGGGCAACTCCGCAATGAAGTCGCAAGTGCCGCGCACGAGTCGCGAGAGCCCCTTGCCCTCAGCGCCCACGACGAGCCCAACGCGCCCCTTAAAGTCAACTTCTGTATAAAGCCGCGCGTCCTCGCCCCAGTCAAGCCCCGTGAACCAAAGTCCGGCGGATTTCAAATCTTCCATTGCCCGCACAATATTCACGACATGGGCAACCTTAATATACTCCGCCCCACCCGCGCTCGCACGAACTGCCGCGGGCGTAATGCCGCACGCGCGATCCTCGGGGATAATAACGCCCGTCACACCCGCCGCGCACGCCGTGCGCAAAATGGACCCGACGTTCTGCGGATCTTCCAAGTGGTCGAGCACCACTATAAGCGCGTTCTCATCTTCGCGTGCCGCGTCCAGTATCTCTTCAAACCCGACATACGGATACCCCGAGACCTTGAGCGCAACACCTTGGTGATGACCAAAGCGCGTCAGTTTATCAAGCTGGACACGATCCATCGTGCGCACGACAATCCGCCGCGCATGCGCTTCATCACGGATTCGTTGCAGTTGCTCGTCCTCATCGGGACTCGCGGGCGGTAGGATAACTTCCGTCGCGACGCGCCGCCCTGCCGCGAGCGCTTCCTCCACCGGATTGCGTCCGTAAAGCCACTCGCCCCCCGTGACCAACTCACGTGGACCCTTATGGTGCTGTGTATGTTGACTATTAGCCATTTCTTTACCCTCATATTATACCAAACTTCGCCCTCAAACGGAAGTCGAAAATGCTTGCTTCCGCAGTTTGCTATAATAAGGATATTATAAACAAAAATGAGGTGCATGTGAAAGTTCCGTTTGCCCAATACAAAATCTGCCGCAGCAACATCTTAAAGGTCGTGAGGATTTCTTAATTCCTGCGCGGCATTACGCTCTCTCTAGGCGAGGATTTTTCACTCGCTTTGCCATGTTTTTTCGTCCATTTGCCACAATTTTTTATGCTCTTTGCCACCCCCATTACAAAAACACTATGTCTTTTATACTAAAACACTATGTGTTTGACTCAAAAGACATAGTGTTTTAATGCAAAAGACATAGTCTTTTAATTTGAAATACATAGTGTTTTTGAAATTGGCTCACAAAGAAGTAAAATTATCATGGCAAACGGACTATTTTTGTCCGCCAGGAAAACAAAAAAGGTAGGCGAACTCCTGCCTTTTTCTCTAAGGGTTTCGGCAGAGAGTTCGCCTACAAGATAAATAGGTCGCGCGGAAGCGGTATGCTTACTCGAAGCGCAATTCGATAACAGCCGCCTCGCCGTTTAGTTCTTCAGAGGGCAAGTCCATAAGATGAAGGACGGGTGTTTTTGACTTCTTCCAAAAGTCCGAGGGCATTTGCGTAAGCTCAAACTTCACGGGCTTACCCGTATTGAGCAAAATTGCCGCGGTGGGCAAGCGATTAAAAGGACTTAAGTTTAGTCCGCTCGCTTTCAATCCCTCCGGATAATGCAAGTAGAGTATATCGCCGCGCTTGGTGACGAGGCAGTTTGAATCCGCAATAAGCCCCGCCTCGCTCGTCACATCACGGAACGCTTCCCTTACGCGGCGATACCAGTCGCCCACACCCTTGAGGCAATGCCGCGCTTCGGGCGTAAGCGTGCCGTCCGCTTTAGGTCCGACATTGAGGAGGAAGTTTCCGCCGCGGGCGAGGATATTATCAACGGACCGCGTCAAGTCACGGACGGTGCGGTAATCCTCATTCGCGCGGTAGCCCCAACTCTGCACACCGACACTGTCGCACGCCTCGGTTAGATTCGTAAATGCCGCGCCAGGAGGCAGTCCGCGTTCGGGTGTTGAATAGTCACCTTTGCTCCAGCCTCTGTCGTTAATGAAGATTCCAGGTTGCAGGCGGCGCACGAGGCGATTCATCTCCAAATCTTCAATGTGCGTGGGGATATCCCAGAAGAAGCAGGCTATTTCGCCATAATTCGTTAAGAGTTCCGTTACTTGCACGGTGACATACGCGCGATACGCGGTCATGTCGGTCTTATCCCCCGCGGCAGGTTTTATCTGATGGGTGCTGAGCGGATTATACGCGTTTGGATTATGCCAGTCGGGATTTGAGTAGTAAAGTCCAAACTTAATTCCGCCACGCGCACAAGAGTCCGCAATCTCCTTCACGAAGTCACGCCGCGCAGGTGCGCCTTTCACGGAATTGTAGTCTGTCGTTTTCGTCGCCCACATGCAAAAGCCGTCATGGTGTTTAGAGGTGAATACGAGATAATCCGCGCCGAGCACCTTCGCCTCGCGCACTAAATCGTCCGCGTCAAAGCGCTCCGCACGAAAGTCCCGCACATACTTCTCGTAGTCCGCACGCGCTAAGTCGCGGCGCATTTGCTCTTGTTCATGCCATGCGCCGACGGAATAGATGCCCCAATGTACGAAGAGCCCTAAGCGACGATTAAACATTTGCCAGCCCGCCTTGGGAGTTGCGTCCGCGAGTGCCGCGCTCACGCCAAGCGTCATCACAACGAGCAAGAACCGTTTCATCATTCTCTTTTCCTCTATTTATTCCTTACTAACTGCCGCGCCACCGCGACAGAACTTTGGGTTCGCACCCGCAATCACGAGCGCGACTTCCCCTTTTACCTTAGATGCCGCGAACTCCTTCGCGAGCTCACTCAAATAACCACGCGACACGCGCTCGTGCAACTTCGTAAGTTCAATGCAAACTGCCGCCTCGCGATCACCCAAAACTTCATATGCCGCCTGCAGTGTCGCGCCAATCCGAAAGGGCGACTCGTAGCAAATGAGTGTATGCTCTTTATCTTTATCTTCCGCAAACCAGTTCCGTAAAGCACCCGGTCCGCGCGGCGGGAAGCCACGGAAAGTGAACGAGCTTGTCGAAATCCCGCTCATCAAAAGCGCGACATTAACAGCACTCGCCCCTGGTATCACCTCATAAGGGACGCCCCCCTGCGCACAGGCACGGATAAGGCGGTAGCCAGGGTCAGAAATCCCCGGATATCCCCCGTCCGAACAAAGGACGACTTCCTTGCCTTCCGCCAATGCCGCGAGGATAGTTTCCGTCACGCGCTCCTCATTGCCTTGGCGATACGAAATCATCGCGGGGCGCGGCACTTCGAAATGTGCCAATAGTTGCCATGTGCGCCGCGTATCCTCGCACGCGATAAGTGCCGCGCTCTTAAAAGCTTCTAAGGCACGCGGCGACAAGTCGCCCAAATTACCAATCGGTGTCGCCGTTACATGTAGCATACTTAGACCTCAAAATGTGCGTGGGGATTCGTCGCGAGTACTTCAAAGTCGCGCGGCAAAAGGTTGGCGGACGCGAGATCCTTAAGCGGGCACCATGCGAACTCTATCCAGGGCTCTTGGGCGACGGCATTGAGAGCCTCGTCTCCAAGCGTGAGTTCATACACGAGATTGATTTCGGCGTGGGGCTTACCATGTTGCTGAAAGGCGTTCTCAACGACTCCCATGAACGCGCCCACCTTCGCCTCAAGTCCAAGTTCCTCTTGAATCTCCCGACAAAGTGCCGCGCGTCCCGTCTCGCCGAACTCAATGTGTCCGCCCGGCAAGTACGCGGTCTTACCGCCCTTCGCGCGGCAGATTAGGAGTTTGCCTTCCTTTATGCAAACGCCGCGTGCGATTGTCTCTATGCCCGCAATTTCGTATTCGGGGAATTGTGCCGCGTCCGTCGCCATTTTACACCTCGCCCTTCTGCCAATCTTCGCGCGTCGCTTCGAGAAGAACTGCCGCGGAATCGAGGTTCGCGACAGCGCCCGTCTTCGTTATGCGCACCCGCGCCTTAGCAACGCGGCTATCCTCAAAGCACAAATCAAGTACCAGTTTCGCCGCGCGCTCTATCATGCGACACTTCGCCGCGATGAGCGACGCGCGCACGCGCTCCGTTAGTGCCGCGTAGTTGACAGTATCGGTTAGCTCATCCGTCAGTGCCGCGGCGGCGGGAATCGTCAGCGCGAGGTCTACGCGCAAGACCTGGGTCGCCGTCCGTTCATGGGGGAGGTCGCCAATGATGCACGCGACGGTTAGCCCGTTTAATTCAAGTTGCATAAGCCTTACCCTCTAAAGATGAAATAGACTGCACCCAAAAGACACACGAACGCGGCAAGATAGTTCCAGCTAATAGACTGCTTCATCACGAAGATCGAGAACGGCATGAAGACAAGTAGCGTAATCGCCTCTTGCGTAATCTTCAGTTGTTCGAGGGACATCGTCCGCGCCCCCAGCCGATTCGCGGGCACCGCGAGGCAATATTCAAATAGCGCAATTCCCCACGAGACGAGGATGACGAGCCACAGCGGCTTATGGTTTAAGAAGCCGAGGTGCCCATACCACGCGAGCGACATTATAAAGTTGGACGCGACCAACAAGAGAACCGTCACCCAATTTATAGAAGCCATACTTGCACCCTCTTAGAGAAAGTCAAGGCGGCTGCTCCTTTAAGGAACCGCCGCCCTCGTTTCGTCACCGATTCGCTAACTTCACTTCTTCAGCTTACGAACGGCCTTGTGGGAGCAGAATGTGCGCTCAGTGTAGAGCTTCGCGCGCCACGAGGCGGACTTCTTAACAACCTTGATAGCCTGAATCCACGGACTATTGAAGGGGAAGAGCTTCTCAACACGCACGCCATAGCTTTCGCGGCTAACCGTGAAGTTGCCCGTCACATTCTTGCGACCATTGTCAATCGCGAGAACCTTACCTTCGAAGTCCTGAACACGGAACTTGTCGCCTTCCTTAATCTTAATGGAAACGCGAACAATGTCGCCCGTACGGAACTCGGGGAATGACTTCTCCGCGAGCTTCGCCGTTTGTTCAGCATTAATCTTATCGAGAATCTTGATACCCATAATTAGGCCTCCTTCTTCTCTTCAGCCTTGGGCTGAGCCTTGCGCGCGTGGTGCGGCTTCAACGCTGGATTCTTCGCGCGGCGGATGAGCGAGGCGACTGTCGTCGAGGGCTTCGCACCCTTCGAGAGCCAGTGCTCAACACGCGCAAGATCGAGCTTAAAATTATCCTCCTTGAGCTGTGTATCATACCAACCCAAGATTTCAAGAAACTTACCATCACGCGGACTACGCTCGTCAGCCGCGACAATACGGTATGTCGCGTGGTTTGTGCAACCCGTGCGACGCATTCTAATCTTTACCATTCTGCTTTATTCTCCATGTTCGGTGAATTGAAACGCGTATATTATATCATATTACCCCTGCTCGTGCAAGAGGAAAATAGATAAACGAATTCGCGTGTGGCTTTGCTCTAGTTGAAGTAGGGAGTTGAAGAAAGGAGTTGATAATCTCTTGTCTATTTTTAGACAGGATTTACAAGATTAACAAGATTTTAGATCTTTGTCTCGCGCAGAGTCGCAGAGACCGCAGAGGTTTTATAGCCGTGTAGAAATGTAGAGATGTAGAGTTTTCTACAATTCTACAACTCTACACGGCTAATATCTCCTCCTCTGCGTCTCTGCG
>CAVCAF010000064.1:0-13334 GCA_963600185.1 Azospirillum sp. 51_20
CGAATGAAGTTTCTGCATTGGATGCCGATCTTTGGGAGACCGTCTCACTTCTTTCTCTACCTGTAACAAGCGGTGCGCTACCTATAGAAACACCAGCCGTCACCAATGAAGCGGTTCTCGCTGTTACAACAGGTGGCGCGGATAACAACTTCTATCGTATTTGCGCGTTAGTAAATGAACGCGGGCTTGTACGCTTCCGCATCCGTCGTACGGCTATAGATGGAGGGTCAGTTAGCAAAGAGTTGGGCGAGGATGATGGTGGCTTTATCTTAGTGGATAATGTGATTGTTTCGTATCCAGCCATGCGGGCGGATATGGAACCCTACGGAACATTTGATGCGACCCTTACGGGTAAGGATGTTGTTGGACAGGGTGGCGCGATGAGTGTGCCGTTTCCGTCCGTCACTTCTACGGATGTCCTAGGGCGTGGGCGCGTTAAATATACGACGAATGTCGCGACAAATGCCGCGACGGCGGACTTCGTCTCAACAGCTAAGCTTGAATATCGCTGGCGTTATCTCGACCAACTCACAAATGATTGGAAGGAGATTTACATAAATACCGATACCCTCGTTACGCGCTCTGCACTTGATCTAACAGCTCCCAATAATGAGCAACTCCCAGGTGATATTGAGTTTAGGTATATTCTAACCCTTAATGCGCCGTTTTATAAGTATGTTGACTATTCGGGGCTTAATATTGAACTTGGCTCTCTTTATAGTGAAGAAGTTTATTCTGTCACGAATGCACTTAATTCTTCCAACCGTCTAGCGAGCCGCGGGACGGACTGGTTCTTCCGCCTGCGTGAGGGTGCGAGTGATTATAGGCGTGTCGCGGTTAACTATTGTATGGGCGGGGCTACTAATTCCGTCTCACTTGATCTTATAGGCTCGGGTCTTTGGCGCGGCTATGTGCCTGTCTCCACAAATGCGACAGGGAGCACTTTCGCGTATCAATTCGTGTTAAGTGATAAGCAATCGTCTGGTGGGATTGATTGGCTTGTTAACACAAATATTCTCTATTCCGCCGCGGCAGTGACTGAGTTCCCAGTTAGCGGCGTTCTTACCGCGGGCGATACGAATACTTGGTCTACCTTTACGCTAGATGGTATGACAGGCGGTTACATCTTCCAGATAGACGAATCCTCAAAAGCGCTCACCGTTGCCCACGCGGACTACCAGAACTTTAATGGTTGGACGGATGCGACAGGTCCCTACTTTAAGGGTACCAGTGAAACAAATGAGTACAAGGTTGGTACTTCTTCTACAAAGCGCTATTATGAAGAAAGCTTCTCGGGTTGGCTCCCAATGGAAGAAACTCACAAAGATTGGCATTTCACTGAGGCAAACGTCACAAACCTCAACCAGATAACGAACCCCTATCAATCTTTTGAAAGTGCTTCATTAGGTGAATGGCAAGTTGGTCCTGGTATGTGGGTCGCGAAGCAGTATGCAGATCCCGCCTCGGGTGTCGCTATACAGATGGAAGGGTGCGGACTTGGGTCCGTCACTTACGAATCTTCTAGTACTGCGCCGCGCGGACTTAAGTCCATTGCCTTTAATGCGCGACTTGGGCAATCAATAGATCTAGATTCCTTCGCACATATTCGCGATGGCTCTACCCTCTCAAATTACACCTTTGCGGTTGCGGGTTCGTATCAGCCTTTTGACGAAAATGCGTCCCATCGCGGGAATGCGTCCCTCTCGGTTATTGCGTGTTATCAGCAATATGAAGGCGCTTATGAAGCACGGTGGGAGCAAATTAAAGAATCGGCTTGGGCACTCTCGCTTTATCGGTGGAAAGAAGATAGGGTTGGGCGTTCGGAGTCAACTCTCCTAAAAGCATGGACGAATACGACGAGTTGGGTCACCAAAACAGGTCGCCAGCCACTCGTGATATCCGTTAGGGTAGATAAGGACGCAACTTGGTTGCAAATCGCGGCGCGGAGAACACCATTGGGTAATGGTGCTAAAGTTAGTAGTTTTACAAGTGCAACCGATTGGTATGGTTTTGTTTATAAAGATACGAGTAGCGATCGGTTGCGTAGTGGTGAATATGGTGTCTTTTCCGCTAATTGTAACGCCGAATTTCAGCAAATGGCGTATTGGGCTACACCCACTACTATGGGTAATGATGATGAAAAGTGGTCAAGCGGGAATTTAGTGTTTAAGACTTCTGGGAGTCCAGTATCTGTAACCCCTGGAGATAAAGCTTGGGCACTCAAGGGTGGTTCACTTACTTATACAGCAGGTGGGCTCGTTCAGGCGAGTATTGCACCTCAGAAGTTTTCAATTTATACACGTCGCGTGGGCGCGGCAAATTGGTCTACGACACCCCTTTGGACGACAAATCTCACAACTTTCGGGCAGACGCGCTTTGAAGTCCCCCTCTATACGACGGATACTTGCCAATTGATGTTTAAGGTTGAGAGTAGTCGTCACGATCCGCAGGTCGATATCGTCCTAGATTCGGTTGAGCTTACGCAGTGGGCTGGTAATTCCTGGGCAAACCATAGTGGTGCGGATATCCCGACTTATAGTGCTAATGGTTATACAAACTTCATCTTCTCGCAAGCTTGGATCGCGACGAATGTGACGACTACACTAACGACGACAGGTATTTTACTGAGTGCAAAGCGGGTGTCTAAAGGTGGTTGCTCGTCCATTCGCTCGCCGCTTATGGATGGACGCTCTGGTCGCGGACTTGGTCTTGGTATGCTCTCGTTTGGGTACGCGAACGCGCAGACTAACGCGAACCTCCTCTTGCAAGTTGCCACGAATAATGTGACCGCGGCGGATGTTGATGGCTTTTATGGCTGGGAGACGGTCACCAACTTCTCCTTTAAGGGGATGAGCGACCTTGAGCGGGCTGGTGGACGGCTTAATTACTACTTCGGTATGCATGGCGTTCAAGGAGCTATGCGTATAGTCGTTGATACGAATACGATTGCCCAAGTCGCGTCCGTAATGGAGCCGACGGCATTTGGTGAAGTGTTTATTACGGATATTGCCTGCTACGATGAGCCGGCACTTGATGAGCGTAGTTGGTGGGGCTGGAACCTCCGTATGATTAGTGACATAAATACGGCAACTGCGCAAAATGACGCGACAAATGACGCTTCACGCGTCTTCTTAATGGATAGTGACTTTGGCGGACAAAGCCTCGCACTCAATAATTCAACGCGGCTTGACATCCTAGAGAAAGATGCCGCGGACTATCCACAAAACAAGCCCTTCGTCCAAACACCGACTTTCTTCACGAATTATATTGGCGAGATTTCGTTTAAGGCGCGTAAGTATTCGTATGTGACGAATGACGATCTTAATGCGCAACCCGCGAGCGTCGTCCTTTACGGTGCGAAAACGGGTAGCAGTCCAGAATGGAAGGCGCTTCATGAGTTCGTAATCTCAAATGTGACATACGCGACATTTAAGTATGTGACAAATCCAGGTGAAGATTACGCGGCATTTCGTCTCGCAGTTTCGGGTGCGGAAGGTGTCACGAATGGTCGCGGCGAAGTTGTGCCTGAAGACTATGCGTCCGCCGTTCGCGTGTTACTTGATGAGATACTCGTTTCTGAGGCGGTGCGTCCTCGCATGGGCTTTAGGAATGTAGGCGCGTTCCGGAATAATCTTTCTACGGCGAATTGGGTGCCGAATGTGCCGAGCGCGGCAGAGCAACCCCTCTGCGATGAATCGTGGGGTGTCCAGTGCGAGATCTACGGTGCGCAACTCATGGAAAATATCGATTTTGATAAGGAGATTACCGTTAAACTCTATTGGTACAAAGGTACATCGCCCTGGGGCTTTGAGAATTGGAAGTCGAATGCGAAGACTAAGAGTGCATTCCTAGCCGAAGCGGCGGACTCCAATCGCGTGTATCGCTCTAGTTATGAGACGGCGGGTGACGCGGTTGTTGAGCCTTCAACATCCTTCGGGGTTGTACAGTATGCGCTCGAGGTTGTTTGGTATCAGAAACCTGATGTGAATAATCCCGACGCGGCACTTTTGCCTCAAACGAATATCCTTAGCGCGGCAGATTGGTCTACACCTTCTTGGTATCGTCCGATAGACTATAATGCCCAAAATAATTCAGGTTTCGCCGCGTATACTATCCTTGATAAAGTCGCCCCCGGTTGGGCATGGATTAACGAGATTAATATCTTTGGTGGCTACACTAGCAGCTGGGAGAATCTCGATAGTCAAGCCCAATTTATTGAACTCGCGGTTCCTTCTAACGCCGATTTACAAGACTGGAAGTTACAGCTTGTTCAACCGCAGAGTAATCAATCAGTTATTACTAATACGCTTATCCAATTTGGATATCCTGGTGCACCTTCTTCAAAAAGTGCCGCGTATGCGCAATCGAATATGACTTTTTATGTAGTTGGCTCGCCTCTCGCGCAAAAGAACGGATATCTAAAGCAAAGCGATGGTACGCTTGACGCGGTATGGCAGACACCAACTTTTGCTAATGGCGCACTTTCTGCCTCTGGCGATATTAACGCATCTATAGCGATAGGTTTAC
Organism: Azospirillum sp. 51_20; assembly: GCA_963600185.1. Taxonomy (GTDB): domain Bacteria; phylum Verrucomicrobiota; class Kiritimatiellia; order RFP12; family UBA1067; genus UBA1067. The sequence continues at coordinate 4,528 of CAVCAF010000064.1, forward strand.
AACTTGTTCGTTCAAGTGGTATTGTTGAGCACGAACTTGTAGCGGTTGGTACCAACTTATGGGCAGGCATGGAAGGCTATGAAGATCGCTATGCCCCGACAAATGTAGTTAATCAGCTTAACAATCTCCAGACTGGCGCCAACTATTTCTATGCGGGCTCAGACGGTCTTTCAAGTCCCGTTTCAAAACCAATCCTAAATATTACGACGACGAGCTATACAGGTTCGGGGGCATCACTGAGTGTTCTTTATGACCATGGTGAGTCCTCCAATAAGTGGGTGAATACGGTGCGGGCGACACCCGGTCGTGTAAATGAAGGGCAAGTAATTGATCCTGACGCTATTCCTACACCGAATGGGGAAAGTGTCGCGATTTATGCGAATCTTGATATTACGCTAGGGCACATTCGGCAGCGTTTGGGTGACGCGGGCGACTTTACAAACGCAAGCCAAATTGTTTATATGAAGAAGGGTTCCGAGCGCGGTACGAATATTACTTATGAAGTGGATAATTGGTATGAGCTCGCGAGTGTGACGACGAATGGAACGACTATCGCGGCGGATAGCTTAGGTTCGCGTCAATATCGCGTCAATGTTGGCGCGGGAGTCTCAAATAATGTGACCGTTGTTGCGTCCGCTCAGGTTGCCGAAAGCTTGCGCAATCTTGGTTTAGGGCCTGATAACCCTTATTCCGAGGCTGTAATTGATTGGCTTGAGAAGGGAACGGATGTTGATGGTAACCCCTGGCCGAATGCTGATTCGGGCGAGATTAATCTCGCGGAGTTTCATAATCTTAACAATACGTATGTTACTAATTTGACGCTGACGACAATGTATTGGCTTGATATGGATCCCACAACGAATGGTTTGTGGCTCGTGGGGGGTATATCTAAAGCACCAGAGGAGCATACTATTGTTTCATGTTCAACAGGGAATGTTTCAACTAATTTACGTATAGGCGCGTCACTTTATATGACCAATACCGCGACGGCAGCGAATTGGAATCCTTATGTCTTGCGTGGTATTGAACCTGGTTCGCATTCACTTGAGACGAGATGGAACGATACCAATTGGACGAGTGCCACTTTTAAAGTAACAGGCTTTTTGAATAATGGCTATGGTAATATTCGCAACTATGAATGTTGGGTGCCGCTTAGGTGGTTTATATTCCGTAAAGATTCATTTAATGAAAATCATCAAAGCCTTATAGAGATAACGGATCCCTTTTCGCGCAGTTCGTCAACATCAATTGGTGGAAATGGTTGGGCTGATTGGGCAGAAAGTCATTCAGAAAAGGATTGGCGTGGGAGTGCCTTTTATTTCTGGTCGCTTGATGCGCGCCTTAAACCTTTCCCTGTTGAAATAATGAAAAAAGAAAACTATTATAATTGGGATGAAGTACCATGAAAAGATTAGACATAAAATATGTGCTAAGTAAAAGTGCATTTGTGCTCTTAACTTTAGGGCTTTTCGTAGTGGGTTGCTCAAAAGAAGCGGAACCCGAAGCGCCTGTTGACCCATTTGATAAGCCCTACGCGCGTATGGATGACAAGGCTTACACTAAAGCTTTACAAGAGCGTATGGATAAACGAATGGAAATTTATAAGCGTATGCGTGAGCTAGAAGACCAAATTAAGGCGGCGGAAGCGAAAGAGCCGAAGTCCGCCGAGGTTGAGGCTCTTAAAGCGAAGCGCGAGGGCTTGCGTAATGAATACGACGCGAATAAGACGCTAACAGAGCAACTTATCCGTGCGCGTATTCTGCAGGAAAACGCGGCGATCGAGGCACGCAAAGCGCGTGAAAACAAGAAGAACAACATTTCTAGTAAGGGAAACTAAGTCATGAAAAAACTACTCAAAACCTTTGTTTGTGTACTAACGCTCATGCTGGGCTTCGCGGCGTACGCAGCGGATGGCGATGTCTATGAGATTCGTCCTTGTGATTCAGAGGGCAATACGATCGCGCCACGCACATTAGAAAATCCTTTACAGGGCGGCGATACATTCTATTTCCGCATACGATTAATAGGGCGTAATTCCGCGACAGCTGGTAATGGCGCGTGGAAGATATCTTATCCTCTTTCTACTTACGCGAGCGTTGAGACGCCTGTCCAAATTGGTCTTTATGTAACCGATACGCCGAATGGTAGTGGAGCAGGTCCGATTCGTTATGCGAAACTTGTTAATACACCTGTGCCGTATGAGAATAATGGCGTTTATTTTACCGATTTAATTTTCTCTTATACGGTAAAAGCTGGTGAGTTTGCGCTACCTATTCGCTTAGCGGCGAGTGTTTCAAAGCCGATGACTGACGCGGACACCTCAACTGAATATTATTTTAATCCATTAACAAAACCTGCGTGGGAAATAACCAATGAAGACGGCGCGACTTGTAGTTTCTTGATGTGCACCGACTCAAGAATTGGACAAGTTACGAATCCTGAGACAACAACACGCCAGACTGATACTACCCTCGCAAATTGCGGCTTTTATGCGAAAACACTGGACTTTGATGATAATTGGCAAACGGAAGATACGGCGTGGCGCACGATTCATAAAGACTCGACAACTCCTAAGAATGGACTTTCGCCGAGTGTAATAGCGACGGCAGTTGAGAACTCTGTTCGCTTGTATGTCTGGTCTGAAAATGATGATGTTATTACCGTTGAAGGTGGTAGCGAGGCAGAACTTTCGACAGATAATGCTGGAAGTACGCTTTCCACTCATATTGGAGAGATTACTCTTCAAAGCGGGGCAACGACGGCTAATTTCACGCTTCGTGCGAAGGGCGCAGAAGGGGAATCTGCGAATATTATTTTAAGCTCTACGCCCTATTATACAATCTCGAGTTCAACGGGAACAAAGACGGTTGATTATCTAACGGTTCCTGTTACAGTTGGGGAGGCGTTGCCGCCGACATTGACGGTTAAGGCGAGTGCGACGAGTGTTGCGGCGGATTCTGATTGGACGACCGCGAAGGCTTCGTTGACGATTGAAGCGTCTCAGGCGTATAGTGACGCGGATGTTAAAATTACAATTACCCCAGATGTGCTGGGCATTGTAGACGAGGATGTTTCGGATTATGTGCGTTTCTCAACGCAGAATCAAGTCGCGACGATTGAGAGTCTCCTCTCCACAATTGATGTAACGCTCACGGCGGGTGCTACTGAGACGACGCCTATTTATGTTTACTTCCTGCGTGCGGATAGTCACACAACTTCCAGTACGGTTGGTATTACTTTTACACCCTCTGTAAGTGATACAACTGCGGATGCATATTTTACGAGTAAGAACGCGGCGAAAGTCTTGGTGACGAGTACGCCCGTAATAACGGTGGCGAGTCCGTTTAATGCGATTGCTAGACAGGCGACCGATGTTGAGATTCTAGTTTCGGACGCGTACGCGGATATGGCGGACACAACGACTGGCTATAAGATTTATGTTCGCTATCCAGGCGCAACGGGTAGCTCTTATACGGAATTAAAAGGGTCTTATGGGGTCGGACAAGGCGATCTACTATATAAGTTGAAAGAAGGCGTTGTAACAACTGAAAAGCCGCAGTTGCAATTCCCGAAGGCGGGCGAGGATCTGACGGCGTATATTTATGTTGTCTCGCCTATAAGCGGACAGAATAGTTCTAAGGTTTACGCGTTTACGGCGAATATTGATACAGCGCGTAGAGTTACGCTTCAAGCTGATAAGACGAGTTATACTGAAGGTGATACAGCGACATTCAATATTGATTTGAGTGCTGAATATGACGATGATATGCTTTATGCCTATTTAAAACCGACGGTTGCTAATGTAGATGTCTCAAAGTTCGCGGGTATTACTGGTAATTGTGTTGTTGGAATGGAAAATCCAGCTGGTCTTCCTATTTCTGTGGGAACGACGAATACAACAGCCGAATTACAATTCCTTGATGGTTATGCGAGCCCAGGTTTCTCAATTGGGTTTAGTGTTATCTTATCAACCGACCCGAATTGGAGTGGTGACGAAGAGGATGGTTCTGTTGTTACCCTTTATAGTTCAAATTATTTCTATATGCGCGTTTATAATGCTGAGCCGGCATTTAAGCGCATTGAAATGAATGGTATTGCGGCGACGGGCGATGGTTACACTTTCCCGAACCGCATCCCGAAGAATATGGAACGCACCTTCAAGGCTATCGTAGAAGATAAAGGCAAGTACGACCTTACCAATACAACGGATCCCTTCCAGACGCGGTGGACGGTGCGCCGCAATGGTATTGTCGTCGCGGGGGATAATCCTAAAATCATAAAGGGCAATCCGAATGATGATGATAATGCGTTTACTTGGACCTTTAACCAGGCGAGCACGAACTGGACGATAACGGCGGAGATTCGTGATAAGGATATGGACGACTGGGCGACCACCACCTACTCAGTCAATGTTGTCGTTCTTGATAATCCAGAAGTAGAAATTACGCCTTCAGCTGAGACTTATTATGAAACGGAACGAAACGGCACGATTGATGTCGGGCTCAGCTATTGGGATGAACAGTACGCGGACTCCCTTGAAGTTGAAGTGACGATTGCGCCGCGGAGTGCGAGTAAGGATAATCCCGGTGCCTTAATAATTGATTCCGTTAATAATGACATAGTAAAAGACTCGTACGCCTATAATGAAGATACGCGTACAACGACGCTTCGCGTGAACTTAACGAGTACCGCGCCCGCAACTCTCGTTATTAGTGAGATGGATGGTACTCTCGTTTCTTCGTCTGATGGCTTTGTAATTAATGCTAAGGTCGTGTCGGATGTGGTTCTGCCAACGAGTAATGTGAAGGCGAGCGAATATTATACATCTGCGAAGCAAGCGCGTGTCTGCATTGAGAATGTCGCGCCTGTTTGCTCCTTTGTGCCGGCTGAGAGCAACTCGAACGCGTGGGAAGTCGCGGGCGGACCTGCTACAAGTTATCCAATTACTTGGTCTGTGAGAAGCGATGTTAATGCTGACTTTAATACAACGAGCGCGGAATGGACAACGCCAGGTATTCGTGTTACGATTTCAGGTTGCGATAATGAGACTACGACCTATGTGACGACTTCGACTTCGCAGCGCTTTATCCCCGACTTTGGTACCTCTCAAGGGGAACGCACCGTTACAATTACAATAGAAGATAAGGATGGCGGTTCTGAAACACGCACATATAAATATACGATTACACCATCTAAGTTTTTAACGCTCATTGCGGGTGGTCCTTCAGGTTCTACCTCAAGTAGTACCGACTCCACAAAGTACGCGAGTGCGGCAGGGCGTGGTGAAGGTCATGTCTATGCGGGCTCGACACTTGTTGCTGCAACAAACTTCCGCTTGCAGTGGAATTGTAGTTCGGCGACCTCATGGGAGGCGTATGCGTTCGGTTATAAGGTTGGCGATGTTGATAATGGTTCGCTTAGTGGCGGAATGGATAGTGCGATAAGCGCGTCGGGTGGTTTAGGTTCAAGTACGACGGGTTACTATACTTACTCGGATACGACTTATGACTCTTTCTTCTATCGCTGGTTGCCAATTCAAGTAGATCAGACAGGAAGCGGTAATGATAATTCGCAGACGACGTCGTCTATGATCTCCCCTGAAACAAAACAGGGTATTTCAACAGCTTCTATTACGCTCCCGACGAAGATGACGGAGGATAATAAGGGCTATGTGGAGACTAAATATGAGGCGGTCTTCTCTAAGGAATATCGTGAGAAGGATAACCTCGGTGATATTAACCAGGACGGCATTCCTGATATTTATGCAATCCTTACTTGGAAATCAGGCGAGGCGCTGGCTGATGCGTCAAGTGATATTAAGTCCTTAGCCTCCTATTGGGTAGAGGGCGACTATTTGCCAATGGTGTATGCACAGTGGGGGAATGGTACTTTTAATTACGCGCCAGGTCCTGTAAACGCCTGCAAGTTCACAGCGTTTAAGAAGTTGCGTGGCTTCCATGAGGGTTTGAATGATACGAAATATGCATATAAGAGCGAGGTTGATTTTAGTCCTGCGGAAGAGTTAGCTTATCAAGCGGCTTTTTATAAATGGAAATTTGCGGCGACTGAAAATCGCGCGTGGACGAGTGCGGACGGCTTTGCTAATACAAACTATCAGTGGACTGAGGTGAATGGTTATAATCTTACATCAAGCGATGATACTGTATTTGCGTGGTCGCCCGAGCCCGAAACGCGAATGGACTTAATGCTTACGGATACTGACGCGGATGACCTCCCTGACGGCTGGGAATATTTCTTCTGGTATCAGGCGAAGGTGTGGGCTCCTGCCGCACAATATCTGATGGCAACAAATCCAGAGGCGGAAGATCTTACGAATAAGTCCCAGATTAATAAGTTTGGTATGCCGTGTAAGGGGCAGACTTATGTGTTTGAACGCTTTAATGCGAAAAACATCATTGAAGGAACGGAGATACCGCTAGATGAAGTTATTGCACACTTCAATCCCGTCGCGGCTTCATCGGATACATTGGACTTTGACGGTGATGGTCTCGCGGATCTTGAGGAACTCGCGCTCGGGACGAATCCGTGCCATTGGGATACGGACGGCGACCACATGTCCGATGCATGGGAAGTGTTGATGGGCACAAATGCACTTAAAGATAATCGCGGCGAAAACGCGGATGGCGATTATATGGCCTTTTATAGTACGAAGGGGCTGTGGCGCACGACATTAGAAGATGGCACAGTTGTTTTTGCTGGTGCGGGTAGTACATTTGACTTAGGGCAGTATATGGAAGATCCTAGTGCAACTGAGGTGCAGTTGCCAACAAATGCTGTATTTAAGAATGTGCTCGTTGTGCAACCGAAATGGTTAGAAGATGGCACAACACCTTATCTTTATGGGCGTGCTTCTGATGTGGATATAGATTCTGAGGTTTGGGCGCGCCAGATGGTTGAGAAACCTGCTGGCGGCTGGCGGCAAGAGCTTACCATTTCTTCAGGATGGAAGTTTACAAATCCAGAAGTGGCGATAACAAATGAACTTATCCTTATTCATAGTCAGGTCTATGAAGCATTTGGTTTTGATCCGCGCACAGCCTGGGGCGGTACAACGGGTGCTTATTTAAGTGAGCGTTGGGAAGAAGAGTCGGATGAAGCGGGCGTAGCAGTTAATACTGTTCCTTATGCTGACTATGATGAATATCTTTTGCGCCGCTATCGTCAGGATATGGAGACAATTCCTACGGCACAAAAACTCTCTGGCGCATATGATAGTGAGTTTGAGTGCTTCATGAACTGGACAACATGTCCAACAATAGTTCTTATTACGAATGTTGTCGCGAGTGTAGACTCTACGGCAACGACAGAACAAGCGAAAGCGTATCAAGAAGCGCTTGATAGTGCGAATGGTGGCGCGGACGCGAGTAAGATACTTATGAGCGTTCATGGTGCGGATACAAATGGCAGTGGCGTGCCCGATGGTTGGACGCTTTATGTAGGGGCAAATCCGTGTCTCGGTGGTGATGTGGGTACGGCTAAAGATGATGATGAATTGGAATTTGCCGATGAGTTTGCGGGTACTGATTCGTGCAATGCGTATAAGGATTGTGAGACTATCTATGCGAATCATCCCGGTATTAAGTCGGGCTGGTATAATAAGTTCTTCCCGACAGACCCTGCCGACCCTGATACAGATGGCGATGGTGTCAGTGACAGTGATGAAGGTAAGAAATGGAAGGCCGCTTTCCAATATGAAGGTAAGACATATGAAGGCAGGACATTCTCCTTTATATATGGCACGCCCGAGGATGATAATTCGCGTTGCATTCGCGGTGGCGGTATGAATCCTTGCGCGGTGGATACCGACCATGATGGCTTACCAGATGGTTGGGAGCGTCAATATGCGGGCTTACCTTTCCAAGCAAGTAGCTCTAAGTTTGAGTTTGTAACTAATATTGTGGATAAGATAGAGACGATTGAAGTAATAGAGCCCGCGCTCGCGCAGTTGCGTGCGGACGGTCTCCTCTCAACGCAGACGCTCGCGCAGGTAGTAACTTATATTGCTGGCGGCATGGACGCGACTTGGAGCGGCGATTCGCAACCGAGTGCCCAAGACGATTGGTTAGGACGTGTGCGCGATCTAGACTTTGACCACGATGGTCTAGCCAATGGTCAGGAATATCTCGTGCAACAAATGCGGCACTTCCGTTATGATGATGATGTTACCCCGCTAATGGGGCGTGTACTTAAGGGTACTTCGGAAGAATCGCGAGCGGGTGCTATGCGTGGAAGCACGGAGGAAATAAATAACATTTATGTCTCGATGGCTTATGGGCGTGCTGGCATTGCCGCGCGCTGTGAGATGTTAAGTCCAGGAGTGTATTCAGAACAGGCACCTGCCTTCCAGTTGACGGAAGATGTCTGGCGTACACTCGGCTACTTCGCGCCACCTTTGCGCGAATGGGATAAGTCTGCGAATTATATTATGCTCCCGCCATCGGTTGATTGCACGCCAGGCGACAAGTCCGCATTTGATAACCTTACTGAAAAGCGCTATGTCTCAACTGATCCACGGATGGCGGATACCGATGAAGATGGTATGGATGATTATTGGGAACTTTATCACGGCTTGAACCCAATTCTCGGTAATGTCGATGTAATTGCTGAGGCATATAATCGTCCCTCGAGTGAGGCTGCTTCGGGAGAAGTCCTCTTAATCGCGTCGTCACCTCTTTCGGCGTACTACAATACATGGACAAAAGACATTGTTGGTTCTAGTATGTCTTCACAGATTGATGACACCGTAGTTAGCAAGCTATTGGATCCTGTGCTTTATCCTTGGATGA
>CAVCAF010000065.1:0-13000 GCA_963600185.1 Azospirillum sp. 51_20
ATTTGGCCATTTGTAGCAGGTGCCGCGGGCGGAGCGCTTTCGGGGTGCTCTATCTTCGGCTCTGGCATCGGCGCCACCGTCGTCTAAACGAAAATTGAGAATTGAAAATGTAGAATTGAGAATTAAGTTGTAAAACTAGCAATCATTTTCAATTTTACATTCTCAATTTTCAATTCTCTTTGATCTTTGACAATTGAATAAACAAACAAAAACCGTTTATACCTTAAGCGCCCTTTTTGCGGAAGTCTGATTGGCGACGACCAAGGAAAGAGACATGTCGGTTGCGCTTGCGGTTCGTGCGATTGCGATTGGCGGGGTGAACCCACGGCGCTTGGGGGAGTCCCTCATGCGCCTTGCCGCCAACGCGTGCGCCCTCTTCATTATGAAAGGGATGGTCGCGGTCGATAGGGATAGTCTTACGGATAAAGCGTTCAACTGCCTTAAGCTGTCCGCGTTCCGCCGCGGTGACGAAACTAATTGCCGCGCCTGACTCACCCGCGCGAGCCGTCCGTCCAATACGATGGACATAGCTCTCGGTTTCGAGTGGCAACTCCATGTTTATAACGCACTTAACATCAGGGACATCTATGCCGCGGCTGGCGATATCCGTCGCCACAAGAACGCGGATCTTCCCTTGGCGGAAGCCGTCTAAAGCACGCGTGCGCTGTCCCTGGGTCTTATCGGAATGAATAGCCGCCGCGGCGATATTCGCGCGCATAAGTTTCTTATTCACGCGATCAGCCCCATGGCGCATCTTCGTAAAGACAATGACACGATTCCACTCAGGGTGCGACTCAAGTAAATGGACGAGGAGCGCGTCTTTTTGTGCCTTATCAACGAACATCACCTTCTGGTTAATCTTTTCCACTGTTGGCGTTTCGGGTGAAATTTCAATCTTCACTGGGTCATTCACGAGTTCCGCGGCGAGTTTCGCGATTTGAGGTGAGAATGTCGCCGAGAAGAAAAGCGATTGCCGCGCTTTAGGCAACTTGGAGATTATCCGCTTTATATCAGGCAAGAAGCCCATATCGAGCATGCGATCCGCCTCGTCTAATACGAAGCATTCGACTTGGTCAAGATAGATTATGCCCTGCGTCATAAGGTCAATGAGTCGCCCAGGACACGCAATCACGGTTTCCGCGCCCTTCTTAATATCCTTAACCTGTCCAAATTGCGAAACGCCGCCGAAAACGCAAGCGAACGGAAGATTCGCGTATTTCGAGTAAGTCTTTACATTCGTTGCCGTTTGTGCCGCCAGTTCCCGTGTAGGCGAAAGAACGAGGGCGCGCGGATGCCCAATGTGCCGCGGACGGCGCACACGCAAGAGATGATTGAGTATCGGGAGCATAAATGCCGCGGTCTTGCCCGTGCCCGTTTGGGCGCAACCAATTAAGTCGCGTCCCTTTAAGAGATACGGCATCGCCTTTTCTTGTATGGGCGTAGGTTTCGCATAGCCCGCCTCACTAATCGCCTTCTGCAAAGCAGGTTCAAGTTGTCCAAAAACTGTTTCTTCAAAGTTCATGCCTATATTATATCAAAAATTTGTCCCTTCTGCTTTATCACCTTGCATAAGCAACCCACACTTTGGTATAATATTCATATGCCTATAGCAAAAGCTAACTGCGATTTGGATAAGGACGGCGCGTCTACGCCCGCCGCGCCCATTTCTGTCTCGTTTTGTGTTTCGGACTCTTTTGTGCAACACCTGAGTGTTGTTATCGCGAGTATTGTCGCGAATAATCCGAGCGAGACTTTCAGATTCCATGTTCTTCACCGCGACATAACGCGTGCGCACCAGAAACTTCTTGCCGATTGGCTGAACGCGTCCCCCCAGACGCAAATTGTCTTTCATGCCGTGGACGCGGCACTTTTCGCGAAGTTCCCGATCCCGCCCGAGCTTGAGCATGTGACGCAAGAGATGTACTACCGCTTTCTACTGCCTGATTTGCTCGCAGACGAAGTGCGCACCATCTATTCGGATGTGGATGTTTGTTGCGTAGGGAACATCCGTCCCCTCTGGGAGACTCCCCTCGGCAACAATATCCTCGCGGCAGTTTCTGAGGGTGCGGCAGGCAACTTCAAGAAGAAATTGATTGGCTTAGAGGGCGATGCCCCCTACTTCTATTCGGGGCTTCTCGTGATGAACTTAGAGAAAATGCGTGCAGAAAATGCGGTTAAGACGCTTTTCGCTAACACCGCTAAATACGCCTTGCGCATTGCCTGGCCCGACCAAGACATCATTAACCTCACCTTTTACGGACGCATTCTACCGCTCGGTGCCGAATGGGATGGCATAAATGTTCGCTACTCGCCTTTTAATAAGGTTGTGCGGCTCTGGCATTTCCCAGGTGCGCTTATGAAGCCTTGGTGCAACATCTGGAAGAACCGCACTTGGCCGCTCTACCTCAAATATCTCTTATTGACCCCTTTCCGCGACCGTGCCGCGGCGTTTGTTTGGGGACACATTAAGGGATTCTTCCTCTTTACCTACACCAAGAAACGCGTCCGTCGCACGCTTCTTTGTGGCATTCTCATTTATAAGGAAAAACTAAAGGACAACTAATCATGAAACACACCCTTCTTTCTTTTGGGCTATTATTTGCCGCGCTTACGGCACGCGGCGACCTTTTGCATATTGAGGCGGAAGCCTTTGATTCGTGGGGCGGCTGGGTAAACGACACCCAGTTTATGGACGCGCATAATTCCTCGTACCTCCTCGCGCATGGACTCGGCAAGCCTGTTGCCAATGCGAAGACAACCTTCAAAATTGCCGCGGCGGGCTCGCATGTTATTTCCGTGCACACAAAGAATTGGACGGCTCCTTGGTCAAAAACCCCAGCTGGAACTTTCCAACTTAAATTGGACGGCATTACGCTCCCCAAGGTGTTTGGTACAGAAGGCGCGGGCAAGTGGGTCGTTGAAGCCTTGCGCCCAATGCACCTCGCCGCGGGAATCCATACGCTAGAACTCGTGGATTTAACAGGCTTTGACGGACGCTGTGATTGGGTGGAAATTAAATCCGAGGCGACCGCGGCAATCCCCAAAGCACCTGAGACAATTCAAAAACATGACTTTGACCTCGTCGTCGTCGGGGGAGGTATCGCGGGTATTACCGCGGCAATTTCTGCCGCGCGGCTCGGGCTAACCGTGGCGCTTATTCAGGATCGCCCCGTTTTGGGCGGCAACAACTCTAGCGAAGTGCGCGTCCATCTCGGCGGCTGGCAGAATATGCCGCCCTATCCGCGGCTTGGGGATGTCGTCGCGGAAATTGGTCCAGCTGAAGGCGGCAACGCGCAACCCAAGGCGACTTATGAAGATGAGCGCAAACTTGCCGCAGTCAAAGCCGAAAAGAACATCTCCCTTTACCTTAATACGCGCGTAGATGCCGTCGCGACAAATGAAGTCGGGCGCATTCTCTCTGTCACTGGACGCGACACCCGCGGCAAAGGACGCACCATTTTCACTGGTCGCTGGTTTGTGGACTCCACAGGCGACGGCACGGTCGGCTATCTCGCGGGGGCTGATTGGCGCGAGGGTCGCGAAGCGAAGAGCGAAACAGGTGAGGCGTGGGCACCCGAGACGGCGGATATGCTTACGATGGGCGCGAGCGTCCAGTGGTATGCGGGCGAGACGACGGACGGCAATGCCGTGGACTTCCCCCAGCAACCGTGGATGATTACATTTAATGACGAGAACGGACACCAAGGCGTGCATGGCGATTGGAATTGGGAAGCGGGACTTGGGCGCGAACAAATCGCAGAGGCGGAATACATCCGTGATTATGGGCTTCTTGTCGCCTTCTCCAATTGGGGCTATGTTAAGAATTGTGCATCCAATCACGCCGAATACGCGACAAAGGAACTTAAGTGGGTCGCTTACAATGCGGGACGGCGTGAATCGCGGCGCTTGATGGGCGACTGGGTCTTAAGTGAGAATGACATTGACGCGCGCACAGAGTTCCCGGACGCGACCTGCGTCGCCACATGGACAATTGACCTACACTTCCCCTCCTCACCCGAGAAAACGAAGTTCACAGGCGAACCCTTCCGTAGCGATTCGCTCAACAAGACGATTTGGCCTATTGCCATACCCTATCGTTGCTACTACTCACGCAATATCCCCAACCTCTTCATGGCTGGACGCGACATTTCAGTCACCCACATCGCGCTCGGTACGACGCGCCTTATGCGCACCCACGGCATGATGGGTGAAGTCGTGGGCATGGCGGCTTCAATCTGCAAGAAGTACGATTGCGATCCTCGCGGCGTTTATACCAAGCACCTAGATGAACTCAAGGCGCTTATGACAAAGGGTGTCGGCGATGGTAAGGTACATCCGCCCCAAATGTACAACCAGCAACGCTCACTTGACCCCGACTTCAATCGCCGCGACGACGAAGCCAATCACCAATTGCGCTAATAATCCATGCGAGCATTTTTTGAGCGAATACACGCTAAATTAGGCGACTTCTGGTGGTATTCGCTCATGCTTTTTTGTGCCTGCCGCGTGGCGGATCTCCTAAACGCGTTTATTGGACTTTACCTCGTCCCTTCTCGTGTGGCACCCGAAGAACTTGGCGCGGTACAACCCCTGACGCAATTTTCCGCCCTATTCGCGCTTCCTGTCACTGTTTTCGCGACGGTCTTCGCGCGGGAAGTAACAATCCTCGCTTCCAAGCGCGAGTTTGGCAAACTTAAATCGCTCCTCCGCGGCGTTTTCTGGGCGGCAGGTATTATCCTTATCTTAGCGATTGCCCTCTCGCGGCTCTGCTTACCGTTGTTCCTTGAGAAGATTCGCATTGTTGAAGGCTCACTCGGGCTCGTCATTCTCGCTTCCGCCTTCATTAGCGCGACTTCCCCTATTTACACGAATGCTCTGCAAGGACTTAAACACTTTAAAACGCTCTCGCTCATCAACATTGTCTCCGCTCCCTTAAGACTCATTACCCTTCTCATTGCAACCCCCTTTCGTGCCCTCACAGGCTATTTTGTCGCCCAAACTGCCGCGCCCGCGTTTCATATCGCGATGAGTATCTTGAGCCTACGCCGCGAATTAACACATCCCGCCGAAACTTATTGGACGCGTCCAACCCTGCGCCGCTTTGCGCGCCTTTTATTTGCCGTCGGACTCGCCTTCACAGCCGCCTCCTTCGCGGGACTCATAGAGCAACTCACGATCCGTCAACGCCTCCCCGATATTGAATCCGCCGCGTACTATATGACGACGCGCTTCGCGGAAATCGCGAGCTACGCGACCTGCACGCTCAGCATAACGCTCTTCCCTTTTACGGCTGAATCTGCCGCGCAGGGACGCGCCACGCGACCACTCGTCTTAAAAGCCGCGATCGCAGCACTTGTAATTTCCGTCTTACTCGCGCTCTTCTTTTTATTCACAGGCGATTCAATTCTTAGACTTTTGCCGCACGGGGAACTCTACGCGCCCTATGCCAGCGCAATCCCCCTCCTTATCACACTCGCCTTCTTTAATGCGGCGATGACCTTTCATGTAAACACCGAGATTTCCGCGGGGCGCTTCGCCTTCCTCAAGTGGTTCGTCCCCTGCCATCTCATTTACGCGATTGCCCTCTTCTATTGGCCACAAGGGACGCTTTTCTCAACAAACTCCCTCAATGCCGTCATAGGTTGGTTCCTCGCAGGCGCGGCAATTCGCTTCGTCTTCACCTGCCGCGATCTCATAAAGCAGCGCTAATTGCGTTTTTTGCTTCCCAAAAACAAAAGAAACAGCCGCTTTAAAGGTGGGATTCAAAGCGGCTGTTTTATAAGGAGAGATCTACAGCGTCGCGTTAGCGCGCCGTGTGGAAGATGCCGACTGTCTTATCAGCGGCATTATAAATGCGCATAATCGCGAGATACTCCTTCCACGCGAACGACTTGGGGAAGCTTTTACGCGACTTTGCGTCGTAATAGTCGCCCAAAGTTTTATTGCGCACAAGCCCTTGGAAGTAGCGCTCAACACGCGGAATGAGTGTATCTCGCTTCTCAGGTGTCGCCTTAGCATAAACCTCGTACAAGAAGTTCAATAAGGTATAAAGCGACTTATAGAAGTCCCTTAAGTGCACAAAAAAGCTTAGCGCGTCCTCAAGCATGGCGAGTGCCTTAGGATCAACATCTTTGCTGGTCTTAAGTGCGTTAACTTGCTTCTTACCCTTCACAAGTTCCCTCTCTAGAAGCTCGTATTTCGCCTTGATTTCCGCAAGTTTCTTAATAGGGAAGCACGCGAACCACTCCTGAAGCGCCAAGTCGCTAATTGTTGATGTATCAAATGTCTTTTCTTTCTTAGCCATATTACACCTCGCTTTCCTTAATCATTCTCGTCTTTAACGAAGTCATTCCAATGACGATAACGCTCTGCACTCAACTTATTGTATGCGCTATTGCATTCGCATTCGTCAACCATTTCCCACGCCGTGTCGAGTGAATCCGTTGAGAACTTAGGGCAGGCATTAGCCGAAGGACGCGTAAACTTGTTTAACTTCTTACATTTACCCGCGAGACGCTCGCCACTGGGCAATTCATAATAGCGGCAGAAGTTACATATATGAAGCCCGTGAGAATCCCGCCAGCGATCGAGCGTACTAGACGCCTTAGAATAATTGATTTCCTCTTTAGTAGGAGGCGTGCGACGACTAAACTCGTTATCCATTGAGAATTGATCGTCGTCTTTTTCACTGTCTTGTGGCAACTTCTCAAATGCCTTAGCCTCCGCTTTTTGCAACTTCGCCAACTCCGCAAGCTCTTTCTTTGTAAGCGATTTCTCCCAGCGATCCGCGTCAAACCAAAGAAGATCGTCACCTCCTTTGCCCATCGCTTTAGTAGCTTCATTAGCTATCTTTAGCGGGATACTCCCTACTTTTAGCGCGTCGAAAGTTAGGGACTTGCCGGCATCGATTTCGAGCCTTATTGCTTTTATTGGTTTCTTAGGTTTCTTCATTACTTTATTACCTCTTTTGGAGTTAGTAAATTACGGTTTAAAAGTCTGTTTCTGGAATCTCCGTAGGCTTCGTTGGACGCAGAAGAAGGCTCGGATTCTCCTTTATCTCGACGGCGAACTCGCGCAGTGCCTCACTCGTCGTCTCTAGGTTACTGAGAATCTGCCCAATGCGTCCGCGCTCCTCGACGAGAATCTCATTCACATTCATAAGCACCGCGGCGGAATTATCGACAGCAGTAGAAAGGTTCGTCCAAAAGCCAACGAAGTCCATGCGGTCAATCTGATTCATGACGCGCGTAGCGGAATCGGAGAAACTCTCCAGCATCGAAGGCGCGGGCGGAATGCAAAGCGTGCGCGGCACCCACGAAAGCGGCTTCGCGGGGACAGGTGTCTTGGGGAAGTTTATCTCAAGGCGCGAAAGACCCGTAATGCCGCTCGCGGAAATTGTGGCGCGCAATCCTTCTTGGACGAGTCGCGCTAAGAGTGCTTCGGGGTCGCCCGAACCCGGCTCATTAAATACGCGGCGATCGAGCTTAAGCCCAATAAGAATCCGCAGGCGATCGTTTGGGGAAGCCTCAGGGTAAGTGCCGCCCACGAACGAAATGCTTTTCACCGTGCCCGCCTTAACGCCGCGAAAGTTAACCTCGCTCCCGACACTTAGACCTGTAACAGGGATATCTGAATAAGTCTCCGCGTCGAACTCATAACGACTTGAGCCCGCGCCCGCCACATAAATGAGTGTCGCTAAAAGCGCGACGGCACCCACAACAAGCGCGAATCCCGTGCGTGCATAGCCCGAGGAATTAGAGTCATTTGCCATATTCTTCACCTCCATTTAAGAACCGCCGCGCGAAAGAGTCCATAGACTTCTCGCGCAACACGCGTGGATCGCCCAGCGCAACGAGTCCGCGCCGCGCCTTGTCGAAAAGCGCACAGCGGTCAGCTATCCGAAAGATACTCGCGAGCTCATGGGTGACAATTACGAAAGTCGTCCCCTTCTCACGGCGTAAGCGCAAAATGAGCTGGTCAAGCGCAAAAGCTGTAATCGGGTCGAGCCCCGCGCTAGGTTCATCTAAGAAAAGGATGCGGGGCTCTAACGCGAGGGCACGCGCAATCGCGACACGCTTTTTCATGCCGCCAGATATTTCGGACGGCATCTTCTCCGCCGCATCGGCGAGCTCCACTTCGGCGAGCAACTGCCGCGCCTTTCCCATTCGTGCACGCCGCGAAAGCTTTGTAAACGCTTCCAAGGGTAGCATGACATTCTCAAGGCATGTCATTGACCCAAACAGCGCCCCGCTCTGATAAGAAACGCCGATTTGCCGATAAAGTGCCGCGGCGGTCGCCACTGACCATTCGCTCCCGCAGACCTTCAGCGTACCAGCCAAAATCGGGTTTAGCCCAATCATGTGCTTAAGGATAGTAGACTTACCGCACCCCGACCCGCCGAGGAGGATGAAGATTTCGCCTTCTTTTATGTCGAATGTCACATTCTGCAAAATGACATTCCCAGGATACCCCGCGTTGACATGCTCAAGTGTGATAATCGCTTCTTTCGCCATACTCACACTCCCCAGACATAGCACACAACGGCGAAGAGTCCATCCGCAATCGCAATCGCGACAATGCCGCCAACAACTGCCGCGGTCGCGGCAACGCCCACGCCGTCCGCCGTGGAACGCGTCCGCAAGCCCGCGCCGCATCCAATAAACCCAATAAGCAAACCAAAGAAGCACGCTTTAACGAGTCCAAATACGACAGGGAAGAGCGACACTGCGTCACCTGCACGATCCCAGAAGACGACATTGGGGACATTCATAGGTCCTAGCACAAGGGCGCCCCCGAGAAGCCCCGCGAGTTCCGAGAAAATAGTGAGAATCGGCATAGCCATAATGGCGGCGAGTACGCGGGTGACGACGAGGAACTTGACGGGCGGAAGCCCCATCGTCTTAAGCGCATCCAATTCCTCATCCACTTTCATCGTGCCAATTTCCGCGGCGAAAGCACTCCCCGAGCGTCCCGCGAGGACAATGGCGGTGACGAGTGGACCAAGTTCCCGAAAGAGTGAAATCGTCAGCAAGTCAGCGACATACACTTCTGCCCCAAAGGTGCGGAGTGCCGCGGCACTTTCAAAGGCGAGAATTACGCCCAGCAAAAAGCCAATGCCCGTCGTCACCGGGAGTCCATCAAACGCCGCACGCGCAAAGGCTCGCGACCAATCACGGAAACGGAATTGCCACGGATGCACCAGCGTATCTAAAAGTGCCGCGAATGCCTCGCCTAGAAAAGCGAAGTTCGCCCTGAGCGACTCCTTTCGCCGCGCGGCAGTTTCGCCGACTTTTTGGAATGGACCACTCATTTAGCGAGTTCGTTGAAAACCTTATTGAGTGCCGTTGAATACGCGAGGGAGAAGGCGGCGGAAAGGTTCTTTTTCTCCTTATTAACAGGCACATGCGCCGCGCTCTTAAGCGTCCGCTTAAGTTCCCTGCCCTCAAAGAGCGTCACCGAAAGCGCGACTTCGGCGCGGCATTCCCCTTCTTTACTGCAATCAAGTGCGAGCGTATCCACATTAATCTCAAGCGAACAAGGCGCACGGACGGGTGAATTCGGGGGGACAACAGCGCGGCACTTGCCACTCGCGAGCAGTACATCCCGCGTTGGGACGCGTAAGAGCGCGGCGGGTGTCGCGGCGAAAACATTGCGTGCGTCAAAAGCGAGCGTACCATCCTTACGCTTAACGGCGATACGAAGTCCGTCATAAGGCGCGGCAACTTCCAAGTGCGCAACGCGAACAACATCCCACTTCTGGTCAATCGCAAGCGGTGCTTCCTCTATTTTGCAGGCGGAAATTGTCCAACGCCGCGGCTCAGGTGGTCGCCCCCCGAGACAACCCGCAAGGCAAAGACTAACTAGAACGAGGGCACTTAACGCTATTCTCTGAGTAATCGTCTTGGACATTCTTTCGCTCCTTTCCCAGTATTATACCAAATATTCGGCGCACGCGGTAGTCATAAACTATAGCGGAGAATACCGAGATATTCCTTATAGAGCATGGCGTTCCAGTAAAAAGCGTCCGCCGAAGGGACGAGCTCATTCCAATCAAAAGGTGCTTTACAGCGTGAGCGGAAGTCGCACGCGATTGGGATAATCTCGAGGTCTGGCGCATAGCGTGCGCAAAGCTTAACCGCGCGGCGCATATGCCATGCGCTCGTCACGAGCAAGACCCGCGGCTTCGCTTCGTTCGGGAACTTCTCGCGCAGAAGTTTTAGCGTGTACTTAATATTCTCCTCGGTATTCCGCGCCTGATCTTCTTCTAAGATTGCCGCGTCGGGTACGCCGAGCGCTTTCATAAAGGGTGCGTCCGCCTTTATAGCACCTGTGCCCGTCGGGATGACATAGGGCGCTTTACCCGCCTTATAAAGCCGTGCGGCGTGCCAATTGCGTGCCGCCGAGTCGGCTAAATGCGGGTACAGCCAAAGATCTCCCGAGTAAGACACCCCGCCGCCCAAGACGACTATCGCGTCCGCCGTGGGCGCATCTTCCGCGCGCATAGGGCGTTGGGCAGCATAAGGCGCTTCAAGTCCGTGCGCGAGGGGTCTTAAGGTAATGGGCAAAAACCAAACGAGTAGCCACCCGAGCGCCACCGAGACAAACAGCCGCGCGCGGCGACGAAACACAATCGCGAGCACGAGGAGAACAAACCCCAATGTCACCGGATTCAGCATAACCCACGCCGCTTTGTTTAAGTAGTACATCTTTATCTCTCGCTATAGGCTAGGCTTCAAGGACGGACTTCATGCGCGCGACCCAGTCCGCCAGCCGTGCGGCAGTATCGCACTCAACAATCAGTCGCAGGTAAGGCTCGGTATTGGACTTACGCACATTGAACCAGCCCTCCTTATACTCGACACGGATTCCATCCATAGTCTCGCGCTTTATCTCCCGCGGCAATTCACGCTCCGCGAGCGCGAGCAACTTCGTAATCGCGGCATCCTTCTCAGCAACTCTGAAGTTTAGTTCGCCCGAGTTGGCATAACGCTTAGCGATTGGGGCGACGAGCGCGGAAAATGTCTGCCCACGCGCTTTAGCCGCGGCAACTTCACCCAAGACACGGATCGCGGCGAGCACGCCCGAGTCACATCCGACAAACTCCCTAAAGTAGTAGTGCCCTGCGAGTTCGCCGCCGCAAAGCGCATGAACCTTCCGCAAGATAGGCTTCGCGAAGGCATGTCCGACAGGCACCATCACGGGCTCGCACCCCATTTCCTGTAGCGCCTCAATTGCGCCGCGCGAGGTGCGCACATCATGGATAATGCGCGTTGGCTCTTCAGGAGGCACCGCACGCCGCGTCGCTTGCGCGATAAGAGGTATAAGATAATCAGGCTGGACGAATTCGCCGTTCTCATCGACGAACATGGCGCGATCGGCATCCCCATCAAAAATAACGCCGCAGTCCAACTTATTCGCCCGCACAAACGCGGCAATCTCTTCGCGTGCCTCGGCTTTTAAGGGATTCGGACTATGCGCGGAGAAGTTGCCGTCGGGCGTATCGTTTAGAAGTGCCGCGCTCGGGAAGAGTTCCTTCGCGAAAAGTGCCGCGGCACCATTCGAACAGTCAACAGCGAAACGAAGTCCACTAAAGTCCCCCGCGCGTTCCTTCTGCCACGCCACATAGCGCGACAAGGCACCTTCCAGCCGCGGCACTTCAGGGAGCGGCTTCGTCGCGTCGTATGTCGCCGTATCCGCCGCGACGAGTTTCTCTATTTCGCCGAGTCCGTCCGCATAGCCGACGGGCAAAGCGGACTTCTTAGAAACTTTAAGTCCGTTGTCGCTTGGCGGATTATGCGAGGCAGTCACCATGACCGAACCGTCAAAGTCCTCTTTCGCCGTGAAGTAGTAGACCATTGGTGTCGTGCAATGCCCGAGATCCACGACTTCGACACCTGCCTCAAGGAGCCCCGCGACGAGGGCACGGTGCACCGCGTCACTCGTCAAGCGAAAGTCGCGCCCAATAAGCCAGCGCTTTCCCGGCACAACGCGCGGCAAGGCGCGTCCAACCCGATACACTGTCTCGAGCGTGAAGTCCACACCAAAAGTGCCGCGCATGTCATACGCCTTAAAGAAACTCATACCTACTCTCCTTTCTGCAAATCAGGACGCCGCGCCGCCGTTAAGCGCCGCGCTTCCGCTTTTCGCCAAACAGCAATCTTCGCGTGGTCGCCGCTCAATAAAACTTCCGGAACCTTCATGCCACGGAACTCGGGCGGATGGGTATATTGCGGTGCCTCAAGAAGTCCTTCTCGCCCAAAACTCTCATCCGCCGTCGCCGCGCTACCGCCGCCTAATACGCCCGGCAAGAGTCGCACGATTGAGTCCGTCATCACTGCCGCGGCGAGTTCCCCGCCCGTCAGCACGAAGTCCCCAAGCGAAATGAAGTCCGTCGCTAAGGACTCTATCCGCGCGTCAAAGCCCTCATAGTGTCCGCACATAAATATGAGGTGCTCTTCTTGGACGAGCTCCTCGGCAACACGCTGGGTAAAGGGTCGCCCTGTCGGACTCGTCATAATGACGCGGGGGGCGACCGTACTCGCGGCGCGGCACTTCTCAACCGCCTCAAACCACGGACCGCACATCATCAGCATGCCAGGTCCCCCACCATAAGGTTTGTCGTCCACCTTGCGATGCTTATCGTGGGCGAAGTCGCGCAAATCAACAAGATTTATCGAACACGCGCCTTTACGACAGGCGCGCGCGACAATACTCTCATTCAAGAACCCCGCGAACATCCGCGGCTGAACGCTTATTATATCGACCCTCATTTTGGGTAGACATTATACCATAATTACTGCCCAAACACTAGAGAAGAGTTGAAACACCACCCTTTGGCTTCGCCCCCCCCCTTGCCGCGATTTTATAAGAGTAGGCGAAGAGAGAGGTGAAAGTTCGCCTTGAGAGCACTTTGAGTAGGCGAGGAAATTGGGCGGCTCTCGCCTAGAAATTGGGCAGAGTTCACCTAGAAATAGGTTTGCTAGGCGGGCAAATTGGCAAA
>CAVCAF010000066.1:0-12741 GCA_963600185.1 Azospirillum sp. 51_20
TCTCGGGGTGCCCGAGACAGTGTCTCTTGGGGCGGAGCGTTTCCGCTCCGCAACCTAACGCCCCCACGCCGATGTGCCGCGGTGAGTGCCCAGTAGGTCCGTGAGGTTAGGTTGCGAAGCGGAAACGCTTCGCCCGCCCCACCGTCGCCGCGGCGTAGTTAATACCTCACCCGAGAGTCCCGAAAGACCGCAGAGATTTTCTAGTTGAAGTAGGGAGTTGAAGTTGAAGAAAGGAATTGTAATCAATTGATTATTCTACCACTCTTCAACTTCAACTTGGCACTTCAACTAAAAAACTCTGCGGTCTCTGCGCCTCTGCGCGAGATTTAAGTAGATAAAGATCTAAAATCTTGTAAATCCTGTAAATCTTGTCTAAAACAGTACAAGAGGTTAACTTACCTCTTTACTTTGATCTTTGACAATTGAATTTTAAGTAAGCTCTACACTAATTTTGTGTAATCTTGGCACGGACTATGAGGGTGTCTTTGCCGATAGCATTAAATAGCCTATAGTGTCCGTTTCGGTTGCCGTAGACTTTATTCGTGGGCATAATCTTGCCGTCCGTTTCATAACGACAGATCCATCCGTCGTATTCTATCGCTAGCCAATTTATGCCGTAGGTGATAGTGCTCGCACGCGCTCCGTCAAAAGATAAAGCTGGCAAGGCGAATGTGATAGTACCAGCCTTCGTCACAATCATTTCCACGCCTTGATCTGTGACGCGGCTTTCCCATACTAAATTAGTCGATGCGCCGAGGACAACATGCGCCTTCTTCGCTTCCTTCAGTGTGAAAGCTGGGCTTTGAGGACCAATGGCAAGCGGCGTTTCATTCGTGAGATCCAGTTTATAATGTGCGTTAATAGGGAATGGGACTGAGAGCGCGAGGGCGGAAGGTGCGCCGCGATAGTGTAAACGCCCTAATCCGCTCGCGTCATAACCCGATTGCCCTTTTAGGTCAAATTGAAGGGTATAGCCTTTAGCATTTAACATAACACGATGAAAGTCAGGGCTTGTAACAAATACACTATCTGGCTCTACATAAGAACTATCGCATGGGATTGTCTCATCGGCGAACCGCAAGGCTAATGCCGCCCATGAGCCCATTGTGACCATGTACTTGTTAAAATAGGCGTAAAACTCACATCCGTAGCCTGTTTCTGTTGGATACCGATTCTTGACATGACGAACAGGTGTCTCTTGCAGCCAGCGCCGAACTTCTTGGACGGCACGATCGGCAGCGGCGCGGAAGCGTTGTGCATAGTTACTATCACCTTTCCTCGCGAAGTATTTAGCGTACCATTCACAAAGCGCGGCATAAAGCGTATCGGTATGGAGAAATTGCTGGCTCCGTCCGCCAAAGGGAATCTCGCCCGTTACGCTTTGCATTGCAAGTGTAGCGTCGGCGGAGCGCACGAGTTCCTCTTCAACCTTCTCATAAGAAGGATCCTTATAACCATAATCAAGTGCCGCGGCATATTGTAAGCGTGGCACTAAGTCATAGACCATTGGTGAGCCCGGATCGCGGAACATGCCCTTCTCATCAAAGAACCGCAACTGGTCGGCGGCATACTTCTCTACCCACGCAGGGTCGCCACCCATGTTGCACGCGATACGCGATTGTTCACTCGCTATGCCAAAAATTACCCAATTTCGGGCAACAGGGTCGCCTAATTTGGGCTTAACGGTATATACATCATCCGCGCGCATAACTCGATAAGCCGCGCGCCATTTTGATGTTTTTTCTTCAGGGAATATCTTCGCGCGCTCTAGTTCCACAAGTGCTTGCACCAACTCACGAATTGCGAACTCCGCGCCCACATCAAAACGCCGCCCCGCCTTTCTGTCATTACGCATATGGGCTATTGGCTGTTCGCGTGCGCAAAGCGCCATCATCCGCTCAAGTTGTTCTGTGCGCGCGCTGAGACGTCCGTTAGCGACAGCAAGTGCGAGATTAGCCGTGAGACGAGCAAAGCCATGTTCGGTTATGCCGTTCTTCTCAACATCGGCAATATACGCCTCAATACGCTCAGGCGTATAGGCTTTTACGGCGATTTCAATTAGATCTAAATAGTCATTCTTCGTCGCGGCGCTTGCAGTAAGACGCGTTAAGGCGACGAGCAAAACTAGTATATGCAACTTTTTCATGGTGAATAGTATACAGAAAAAATGCCGCGTTGTAAATTGCAATCCTTAAAAAATGTGTTATTATTCCTGAAAGATCCTCGGCGACGAACTTCTTCAAGTGACGAAATAGCCCTTCGCTAGGCTTTCAAAAAATGTAATCGATTTTTTAAGAAGTGGAATAGTAATGCCTCACAAAATAATGTATAATATTGTCAGACAATTGGAAAAGAAAGGTTCTTGCCTATGACAAAAGCAATCTACTCTAGAGCCCGCCTGCTAAGTGCATTAGTAGCGACAATGCTTCTACCCGTGCTCGCGGATAGTGACTATACATTCATTATCTCGGGCTACCCCGCGCAAAATAAGTCCTACTCCCTCGCGACGGCTGGGACTGCACTTATTACTTCTACGCGAAGTAGCGTCAGCCCCTTCGCGGCACTAGAAGCGCGCTACCGCACGAAAGTCAACACTAACACTTGCGAACTACGTACCGACAAGATGCGCGGAACGCTCATCATGATACACTAAACAATGTCTAACCTTTTCATACAAACCCAATCAACAAGGAGTAAAACTATGAATACCCAGAACCGCAAACAATATACCCCCCCCCCCAGAGGTTTCGTCGCCTTTTTGTGGCACTATTTTGCCTGCCAATAGGCGCGGCACTTTCCGCGGCAGTGCCTGAGATTACACATGCGACTATGTCGCAAGATTCCTCTCGCCTCGTAACAATCACCTATTCCCTTACAGAAGGTCCTGCCGTTGTGACCGTTGATATAGAAACTAATACAACGGATGGCACTTGGGCTTCTATCGGCGGACAAAACATCCAAAAGATGAAAGGCGATGTCTGGAAGCAAGTTGAATCAGGCGACCATACCGTCACTTGGCGCCCCGACCTCTCGTGGCCCGACCATAAGATTGCCGATGGCGGTGCACGCGCCGTTGTTACCGCGTGGGCACTCGATAACACACCCGATTATATGGTAGTTGATATCTCAGCGAACGCGGCAGCTAACTCGCAGACCTATTATCCAGCCGTTGAGTTCTTGCCTGGCGGACTTCTTGGTAATGACGACTATCGCACATCTAAGATCGTCCTGCGCAAGATTATGGCGAAGGATGTGACTTGGACGATGGGTTCAACCGCGCTTGAGACACAGCGTTCTTCAAAGGTTGAAGATACACATGTAGTGACGCTCGACAACAATTACTATATTGGCGTATTCCCTGTCACCCAAGCGCAATGGGCTCTCATTCAAACGAGCCGCGCGGCACCCTCTTATTTTTCCAACGCGGCGGATCGCGCGATGCGCCCTGTCGAAAAAGTTTCTTATAACGAAATTCGCAATGCCGCGAATACGACTAGCGCCGACCAACAGTATAATTGGCCAAACGATCCGAATCCTAAATCGTTTCTCGGTCTATTAAATACACGCACGGGGCTAGACTTTGACTTGCCTTCTGAAGCACAATGGGAGTTCGCGGCGCGTGCTGGCAATGGTGCTACAAAATGGGGCGATGGTAGCGGCATATTCAATACCGATGTGGATGTGAATCTAGACAAACTAGGTCGTTATATGACTAATGGAGGCTATGTGGATGGCACTAGCGAACCTGCAAAAGATTGCGATGCGTCTAACGGCACGGCTATCGTGGGCTCTTATGCGCCAAACGCATGGGGACTTTACGATACGGCAGGCAATGTATATGAACTTTGCCTTGACTGGTATCAAGAGGATATCACACAGCTAGCGGGAGCCGTAAACATCAATAAAGAGACTCCTGCCAATACTGTTGATGGCACGAAAGGCTCAACACGCGTTAAACGCGGCGGACACTGGAAAGGTGCCGCGGGCGTTGCACGCCCCGCGTATCGCGGTTCGGCTTCTGGCGGAAGTCGCGATGATAACAACCTTGGCTTCCGTCTCGTTTGTGGAGCTGGTCTACAATAAATAAATGGCAATGCGCTTGCCGTTAAAGTCTAGCGGTAAGCGCAATTTATAAGTCAATACATAAATACCAAACAAGAATCTATGAACACGCGCTTTCTTAAAGCAGTAGCCTTCGCGCTACTTTCAACGACAGTGCTCGCCTTGCAGGCGGAACCCGAAGTCGCACAGGCGGCTGTCTCCCAAGAGGCTCCCAAGCCGCAAGAAGAAGTCTTAAAGTCCATAATTCCGCCGCCCAAGACACCCGACAAGCCCTTTTGCTCGCTTAAGTCAACCGTTCCCGATAAGATGATTACTTTCTACCGCGAGTACGATATCCCTCAGGGAACAGAGGCGCTAAAACTCATGTGGTCTTGGAAGGTCACGAACCTAAAAGTGGGCGTTAAACCGTGGTTCAATGCACGCATCCTTATTAAGTTTAAGGATGCCGCGGGTAAGGAAGTTAAACCCGAGCCTGCGCCTAGTTATGTGCCGCGCGACACGGCGGACTGGCAAGCAAAAACAAACTCTTTTCTTGTCCCAGCAGGAGCCGTTAAAATCGCCATTATGCCTTGCCTCTTCAATGTAAAGGCGGGCGAAATGATTGTGAAAGATGTCCGTCTCGTAAAGACCGATCCTGAACCCTTACGCCGCGCTAAAGCCGAAAAAGAGCGTCGCCTAAAAGCGCGCTATGTTCCAGACGAACCCGAGAACCGTGCCAAATGGCCAAAAGAAATTAAAGTCGTGGGCAATCGCCTAGTTGCCGCTGACGGATCTGAGGTGTGGCTCCAGGGACTCAATGCGGGCGGGCTTGAGTCCGCCCCTAACGGCGACCAAATCGTTAAGTCTACTGTTGTCGCTATCGACGAGTGGAAAGCGAACTGTATACGATTGCCTGTAAAAGAGGACTTCTGGTTTGGCACGAGCGTCTATGCCGATGATGGAGGTAAATCTTATCGTGCATCTATTGATAAAATCATACGACTCGCCGCTAACCGCGGCGTTTATGTTGTTCTAGACCTCCATCGCTTTCGTGCACCCAAAGCGGAACATGTTGCGTTTTGGCAGGACGCCGCTAAGAAGTACGCGAATCATCCCGCTGTCCTCTTTGATGTTTTTAATGAACCCTACGGCATAGGCTGGGGAGTCTGGCGCAATGGTGGACATGTAGAGCCCGAGCAAAAGAAACTGGATGAGTCCGCATTCCTCTCTGAAGAAGAGAAGCGCAAGAATATGGGTTTTGAGTCCGTTGGTATGCAGGCGCTCGTTGAAGCCGTGCGCTCAACGGGAGCTAGGAATATCATTATTGCGGGCGGCATCCATTGGGCAAATGACTTAACGGGCATAGAAAATGATAAGGGGCTACCGACCTATCGCCTTGAAGACAAAACAGGCAACGGCATTATGTACGCGTGGCACACCTATCATTGGCATGGTGGCTGGGCACGGATTCTCCCCGTCGCGGCAAAACACCCCATCTTCCTCGGCGAAGTAGGAGCCTCACCACGCGAAGAGATGACATTCATCCCCTTTGAACAAAAGGAAGACCCATTTACTTTCGCCCCCGATGTAATCGCTTTTGTTCAAAAACACCATATAAATTGGACGGCTTGGTGCTTCCATCCAAAAGCAGGTCCCTGCATGATTAAGAATTGGGATTATGAGCCGACACCTTATTGGGGCGCATTCGTAAAACGCGCTTTAGGTGGAGAACAATTCAAATTAAAGCGTATGCGCTAAGCTACAAGAGCTAATTAAACTGAAGCATTAAACCCCAAAAGTGCGTCTGTTTTTTATCCCTGCCTACCCACTAAAAAAGTCTTAGCTTCGTTTGCAAAAACGGAGCTACGGTTTTAACAAGAGGAGCTAAGGTTTTAACAAGCCCTCGCTCCGCCTTACAAAACGCCCCAAAGTTTTAACAAAAAGTACGCCTAATCTTCTAAAAGGCGGGTGATACGGACGCGAAGTTCATCCGTTACACGCTGCGCGGCGGTATGAAGCGTTTCATTAGCCCGACAGGTAGCAATTTGGGGTGTGTCCGCTCTAAATGTCGCTTCTATGCGCCGCGTGCCCATATCCCAAACGGACTGCCCCTTGCCCAAAACTTGCGGCGAAAGCCTCTCGCCAATGCAAACGACGGGAGCCCCCGTCCGCAAAGCCAATTGTGCACAACCGCGCTTAAACGGACGCATCTCAGCGGTGCCCAACGAACGCGTCCCTTCAGGAAAAATGAGCACATTCCATCCGTCCGCTAACTTCGGCGCGGCGGATTCAAAAAGATCCGTATCAGCAGGGAGTGAAAGAGAACGGACGCATGCCGCGCAGAATGGATTATTCCGCAGGGTTTTCTTGGCAATAAAAAGAGTCCGTGGGACGAAAGCGGTAATCATAACGACATCAAGGAGTGACGGATGATTACACGCAAGAATCGTGCCGCGGTACTCGCCCAAAGTGCCGCGCTCGACACGGATAAGCCCCGAAAGATTCAGAAGCCAGACGAAGAAGCGCCATAGTCCGCGCATTATCGCGTAGCGCAGGCGGTTATTCCACACAATCAAGAAGAGCGGCAAAAGCGCAATCCCCCCCAAGCCAAAGAGGGTGAAAAGCAGTATTGCCCTAAAGCCGCGCTCATTTACACGCATGCGGCACGGTCCTCTAGCGTGATGAAGCGTCCCTCCAGGCGCGGCAAGTTGCCATTTAGGAAGTCGCGAAGTGCCGCGTAAGAAATGGGCGTTTGAGTGGCGCAGAGGGGGTGTTTCGTAAGCGTGATTTCACGCGCGGCATTCTCCCCGAACAGTACCGCAAGTCCATAAGGAGCACCCTTCTCTTCCGCATAAACGAGGAGTTGTGGTTTGGGTGTTGCCGCGAGCTCAAGGAGTGCACTTTCTATCGTCAACGCTTGCGCCGCAATTGCTGTATACGGGGCTTTATTGCGCGTCGCAACACTCCAAAGTCCAGGCGCGGCATTGTAGACGGAGGTGCTAAAGCGATTAGGCGAAACCGCGCCTTCCGCATTAAAATCCTCAACTAAACGCCGCGTTAACGAGACTTCGCCATATTGAGATGCAAAGATCGTGTTTGTGCTCGGCACTTGCTCCGCGGCAGAAGCCAACGCGAAGAACGCCTTCTGCAAGGGTGAAAGCCGTCGCCGCGCGGCAGGTGCAACGCGGCTTAAATCAGGCTCCTCGCCTTCGTTCAAAACTGCAAACGCGACTATGCCGAGGCTTTGCTTCATACGCGCTTAAAGATGAGGGAGGTATTTACGCCACCAAAAGCGAAGTTATTGGACATTACATAGGCCGTCTCTTTTACGCGCCCTTCGCCCATAATAAAGTCATTATCGCCGCACCGCGGATCGGGATTCGTAAGATTCAAGTTTGGCGCGAACCAATTCGCATTCATCATCTCGACTGAGAGAATCGCTTCAATTGCGCCACACGCGCCAAGCGTGTGCCCTGTATAATTCTTAATCGTGCTCACGGGCGGCTTACACGCGCCGAAAACGCTTGCCGTTGCCTCGCCTTCAGCTATGTCGCCAAGATCCGTCGCCGTACCGTGTGCGTTCACATAGCCAATCGCTTCGGGAGAAAGTGCCGCGTCCTCTAGAGCAAGTCTCAGCGCGAGTGCCATTGTCGCGGCATTGGGTTGAGTAACATGGCGACCGTCCGTATTCATGCCAAAGCCCACGACTTCCGCATAAATCTTTGCGCCGCGGGCAAGAGCATGTTCGCGCTCTTCAAGTATGAGCGTCGCCGCGCCATCGCCAATAACGAGTCCGTCCCGCGCCGTATCAAATGCGCGAGGCGTAAGTTTCGGCGCGTCATTCTGCCGCGAAGTCGAGAAAAGCGTATCAAAGACGGCGACTTGGGTGACGCTAAACTCTTCCGCGCCGCCCGCAATCATTGCATCCTGCTTGCCGCTCACAATCGCCTCATACGCCTCACCAATCGCGAGCGAACCCGATGTGCAAGCGGTTCCCGTTGGCAAAAGGCGTCCCGTCGTGCCAAAGTGCACCGAGAGATTCACGGCGCAGGTCTGCGGCATCATACGAATGTAAGTCGAACTCGTTACATTTCTGACGACATGCTCTTTGACAATCGAGAAGAAGTCCGCGCACGCCTCAACGCCACCTGAGCAAGAGCCATAAGCGACCCCGAGCCGTCCACCCTTCACAACCGGATCATCCTTCAGTCCCGCATCTTCCAAGGCGCATTCGGTCGCGTAGAGCGCCATAATTGAGACGGGGCTCATCGTACGGATTACCTTGCGTGTATATTCAGCGGGCTTCTCAAAGTGACTAGGTGCCCAGAGCCGCGTTTGCAAATTACCGATTCCTGCGAGCTCGGACGATACCTCCACGCAATTCTCGAATGTCTTAAGGCGTGCAAAAGCCTTCTCAGGCGAATTGCCAAGCGAGCTAACAAGTCCCCGCCCTGTTATGACGACACGCCGCTTCAAATCATACCCCCATTAACTTGGATGACTTGCCGCGTAATATACGACGCTTCCTCGGACATCAAGAACCGCACGACTGCCGCGACTTCCTCGGGCTTACCAAAGCGGCGCATGGGGATCGCCTTCATTACTTCCTCAGCGAAAATACCCTCTATCATCTCCGTCTCTATCACGCCTGGCGCCACACAATTCACCGTAATGCCGCGCCGCGCGAGTTCCACAGCGAGCGCCTTCGCCGCGGCAATTATTCCCGCTTTCGCCGCGGAATAATTCGTTTGCCCACGATTACCAATAACGCCTGAGAGCGACGAAAGCGCGACAATGCGTCCGCGAATATGCGCTTGCACCATCGGCAAAACGAGGGGCTTAAGGATATTATAAAAGCTATCTAAATCAGTACGGATGACGCGATCCCACTCATCATCTTCCATCGCGGGGAAGGCATTATCCGCGGCAATTCCCGCGTTCAGGACGATTCCGTAAGGCGCACCATTTACGGCGAGCCACCCTTCTAGCGCGGCACGCGTCGCAGCACGGTCAGCAACATCAAATTGTAAGATGTCCCCCGCACCCCCCAAGGTGCGCACGGTGTGCGCGACTTCCTCGGCGGCCTCGCGCGACTTTACGCAATGAATAACGGGGTCATAACCCGCCGCCGCTAGATTGAGCGCAATGGCGCGACCAATGCCGCGGCTCGAACCCGTCACAATGACCTTTTTCATGTGTAAGCCTCCAACTTCTTCGCCTCAAGTTCGCCCTCGGGCTGGAAAGCATTCATCTGCGCTAAGGCAACTTCCTCGCCCGTCGCGTCGCTAAAGATTGTGCACGCGAAAGAGCCGAACTCCTCATCCGTAAAAGTCGGCTCAACACGCACCCGATACCGTGCACCCAACTTGAAACAATCTATCTTAAGTACCAAACGCCGCGTACCGAGAAGAAAGCCAACCTTAGGCGGCAGATTACGCCGCGCACGGTAAAGCCCCGTGCAAAGCGCCATCGCCTGTGCCATATATTCCGCCGCGACACAGGCGGGTACGCCCTCAAGGGCTTCTTCATAAAAGGGAGAGCCGTGCGCAATATCAACCCACGCCTCAATCGCGTCCGAATCCGCCGCGGGCGGGGTGTAGCCCGAGAGCAAAATCATCGGGTGCGCCTGCGGTAAGAGTTCTTCAAGGGTTTTCATTGGACGAGCTTAGCCTCAGCTAAAT
The DNA here is from genome assembly GCA_963600185.1 of Azospirillum sp. 51_20. Taxonomy (GTDB): domain Bacteria; phylum Verrucomicrobiota; class Kiritimatiellia; order RFP12; family UBA1067; genus UBA1067. The sequence goes on from CAVCAF010000066.1 coordinate 9,723, forward strand.
CACAGATTTCATCCACTTCCCGCGCACGCGTCAATTCATGCAAGAACTTACGGCGAAAAGCGAGATGTCCGCGCGCGGCACAAAGGCGGCGCGCTGTCGCGTATTCAAGCCCATTCATCATCCACCCCACCTGGATAAGCACAAAGTCCGCGAGACAACTTATTGCTTGATAATCAACAGGTCGCCCCGCGCGGATTGCGTCCAAAACAACAGGATTCGGCGCGGCATTTATCTTCAGATTCCAAAATGCGCGATTATCCTGTCGCCAATTGGAGTTGGAAACTTGGTCTTCAAGAACACGAAAAATATCGAGCTTATCCGCGTCGCGGACTGTTCGTGCACAGGTCAAGGCGAGGGGTGACGGCGCGGGCGAAGGGATGTCGCGGCGGTTGTGGACGAGTACCGCCCAGAGAATCGCGTCCTTCTCAGTCCATGTATCAAGCCACCCCTTCTCCTTCACGATATCGTGCGAGAATACGGCGTGGTCAACGCTCTCAGAGTCGCGGAAAGTATTGTAGCGCTTAAGCTGTTCGTAGCGCCCCGTATCATGTAAAAGTGCCGCGGCTTCGCTCGCAATTGTCGACACCGCGTCAAAACCTTCGCCCTGAGCAATGCGCTTCGCCGCGTCCACAACGCCGCGTGTATGGACGAGCTTTAACTGCATCATCTTCGGCAAGTCGCCCGCCGCGTCGCGATAGGTATCTACATAAGCACTATAGTCCGCCTGCAAGCGTGCAAGCGGACTTTCCCCTAGACTAGAGGTCTCGCGCGTCACTTAACTGGAACGAGTTTATCAACGCCGCCCATATACGGACGCAACACTTCAGGAATCGTCACGCTGCCGTCCGCATTCTGGCACTGCTCGAGCAAGGCGACCATCAAACGCGGCAAAGCAACACCCGAACCATTCAGCGTATTCACGAGTTTCGTCTTGCCGTCCGCGTCTTTGAAGCGGCAATTCAAACGCCGCGCTTGGTAGTCCGTGAAGCACGAACAACTCGAGACTTCCAGCCACTGCTTCTCACCTGGTGCCCAAAGTTCCAAATCGTAGCACTTCGCCGCCGAGAAACCCATATCGCCCGAGCTAAGCATAATGACGCGGAAGTGCAAACCAAGTCCCGTCAAAACTTCTTCCGCCTCATGAACGAGCACTTCCAGTTGCTCAAACGCGTGGTCGGGATGGACAAAGTTGACCATTTCCACCTTATCGAACTGGTGAACGCGCAACATGCCGCGCGTCATCTTACCCGCGCTACCCGCTTCACGACGGAAGCACGGCGTATAAGCCGTCAACTTAATCGGCAACTTCTTTCCATCAAGAATATCGTCGCGATAATAGTTCGTCACAGGCACTTCAGCAGTTGGAATAAGCCAGAAATCGTCCATATTGCTATGGTACAAATCTTCCGCGAACTTCGGAAGTTGCCCCGTGCCCGTCATAGAAGCCGAGTTCACGAGGAACGGCGGCAACATTTCGGTGTAACCCTGCTTCTGGCAATGCAAATCAAGCATATACTGGATAAGCGCACGCTGAAGTTTCGCGCCCTGCCCTAAGATAATCGGGAAACCCGTGCCTGTCAACTTAACGCCGCGGGGGAAGTCAAAGATGCCGAGCTTCTCGCCGATGGTCATATGATCCAGCACCGGGAAGTCACGATCTTTCCACTCACCTACAAAGCGCACAACCTTATTAGCCGAGCTATCAAGTCCCGTAGGAATCTCAGGCGCGGGAATATTCGGAATCATAAGTAAAGTTTCGCGCAGATCATGCTCTACCACCGTCAACTCATGGTCAATCTCGGCAATTCGGTCGCCCACCGCACGCATCTCAGCTTTAGCGGCGGCAATATCGCCACCCGCCGCGGCAATCTTACCAATTTCTTTCGACGCGGCATTACGCTTCGCCTTCAAGGTCTCAGTCTCGCCCAAGAGTGCGCGGCGCTTTGAGTCCAAATCACGCGCCTTTTCTAGGCGTTCACGCTCAACGCCGCGACGCGCTAATGCCTGAGCCGTCGCTTCAAAATCGTCTCTTAACTTCTTAATGTCAATCATTTCTTTGAACTCCTTAGTGGTTCATCTATATATTATAGCATATTTTGGCGCACTTAACGCGACTTTTCCTCTTCATAAGGCTCGCGGACACGAATTGTTTCAATTGAAAGTGCTTTTCGCGTCTCGCCATCAAAAGTTATAACTGCGCCCTCAAGCGTGCAAGGACCTTCTGCCACATCAAAACGCGAAGGCATCCCCGTAATAAAACGCCGTGTAACAGGTTTCAAGTCGCGTCCAATGGAACTTACATATGGTCCCGTCATGCCAAGGTCAGTTAGGAATGCCGTCCCCTTAGGCAAAATAAGCGCGTCCGAAGTCTGCACATGGGTATGCGTACCCACAACAGCCGTGACTCTACCATCAACATAATGCCCAAGCGTAATCTTCTCGCTGGTTGCTTCGGCGTGAAAGTCTACAAAAACAGGCACATCCTTCGGGATTTCGTTTAAAACACGATCAATCGTTTTAAAGGGACACTCCACGGAGGGCTGCATAAAGACGCGTCCTTGGAGATTAACAAGCGCAAACCGCCAAGTAAGAAGTGTCACGAGGCACCATCCGCGACCAGGACATTGCGCGGCATAATTAGCGGGTCTAACAAGATTAAAACAAGAATCAATTTGCCCCGCGAACTCCTTCTGTCCCCACGTATGGTCGCCAAGCGTAATCGCGTCCACGCCATTCATCAACAATTCATTCGCGAGCGCGGCAGTTATCCCCGAGCCCGCCGCACAGTTCTCAGCATTGACAATGACGGCATCCAAATGCAGCTCCTCGCGAAGGCGCGGCACTTCACGCTTAAGGATGCGCCTACCAGGCGAACCCACTACATCACCAATCATCAAAACTTTCATACTATCAGCGAAAGGCGCGGGGTGCGCCATTACTTAGACGGACGCGGGGGAGCGTCCAGATAAAAAAGAAAAAAGCCGGCAGCGTCCTACTCTCGCACGGGCGAGTCCCGCAC
>CAVCAF010000067.1:0-12663 GCA_963600185.1 Azospirillum sp. 51_20
CGCGGGTAAGAAGGTGACACTTAAGGCGACTGCCAATAAGGGCTATGTCTTCGCGGGTTGGTATGAAGGTAATAGCGAAGGCGAACCGATTGCGTGGACGCAAACTATGCCTGTCACGATGCCTACGAATGATGTCACTTATACGGCGAAGTTTATTTCTTCTGAGAGTGATAAAGCTACGATCTCAGATGTTGATACCGTTGAGTGTGTCTTGAAGCAGAAACTTGATTCTGTGGTGACTCCTACTGTTGATAGTCAAACCCTCACAACTATTACGGCGAAAGGCATTCCTGCTGGTCTCAAGTTCACAACGAAAGAGATTGTTGAGGTCGCAGATGGTGTGACGAACACAATTCCTGCATACTCAATCTACGGTACGCCCACTAAGAGTGGTATTTATACGACAAAGATTAACGCAACTACGGCAAGCAAGAAGACGACAACTAAAGAGGTTACCTTTATTGTAAGTGCAGAAGGCGAGAAAGTCCTTACGGTTGTTGCAGGTAAGGATGAAGCTTCTAATGCATTAGGTAAGGTTACAGGCTCTGGCGTTTATGCTGTTGGTAAGAAGGTAACGCTTAAGGCGACAGCCAATAAGGGTTATGTCTTCGCTGGTTGGTATACGGACGACTCTTATTCGACACCGCTCGATGGCGATGTTGATTATCGTACACCGTCCATCGCTTATGTGATACCCGAAGAGGGAGATAAGGATATCTCTCTTTACGCGAAGTTTGTGACTACGGTGGAGGACCTTAATAGCCTCTCGCTTACATCGCCCGCGGCAGATTCAACTGTTACTGGTGATAAGATGATAGGTAAGGTTGAAGTCGACTCTTACTCGTTGCCGAAAGTGTCCGTCTCGGGGCTTCCCGCTGGACTTAAGTATGACGCTAAGAAGGGCGAGATCGTTGGCGCGGCGACTAAGCCTGGTACATATCCCGTCACGGTTAAGCTTACAAATACCTCGGTTAAGAAGGCTACGGTTGCATCTTACACGATAGTCGTGGACAACCTAACTGCCGCGAATGACAAACTCATAGTCACAGATGCGGCAGGCAAGTCAACCGAGTTGCTTAATGGTCAGGGCGAGAAGTATGAGATGTTCGTAGGCGTCTCGGAGTTCGACCTTCCAACATTGGTGACAAAGGACGGAAAGCTTACGCTTTCGGGGCTACCGGCGGGACTTAAGTACGATGCCAAGTCGGGCAAGATTACAGGTGTTGCGACTAAGGCGGGCGCTTACACAGTCTACGCGACAGTAAAGGAAGGCAAGACCTCTTCAGTTTCTACCTTCACAGTTGAAGTCGCGGCACTTCCCGATTATGTGGTCGGCTCCTTTATTGGTGGCGGTAATTATTCTGTTAACGTCCCTGGCTACTCTGAGGAGGGTATGTACCGTCTTGATGTAACAATCGCGGCGAACGGGAAGCTCACGGGTAAAGCAATTTATCCTTATGAAGCTGCCAATGGTCGTCGTAGCATTAAGACGGCGAACTTCTCCGAGCCTTCTTTAATGAGCGTCTCTAACGGCGAATATTATGTTGAGACCTCCGTTGACTTCAAGTGGGGTACCAAGTCGGTCGAACGCACTATCGCTTTAGTAATCTCCCCCGATACTTATAAGGGATCTGAAGAAAAAGGTGAGAATGAGATCATCGGTACAATCGCGGTCGAAGACATTACGGATGACGATAATGGTCTGAGATTGGAGATAGCTGCTCTCACGCAGAATGTCTGGAAACTCAAGAATCTCACCAAGCCCACATTCGCGGACAAGAAGGTCGTTATTGAGGCTGATTCTAAATGCCTTAATAGTGTTGTGCTGGAGGATGGGAAGTTGGATGCGGCTACATTCACCATTAAGCCCAATGGTTCGGTTTCTGTGACTGCAAAGTTAACGGATTCCGACGGCACCCATAAGATGAATGCCACATCTGAATTGGTCGTCTGGGGTCTTGATACGGAAGCGAGTGGTAATGCGACCAAGTATTGGGATACAACAGTCATATTCCGCGTTTCTGACGAGGTGTTTGGCGTGGACTTCATTCTGCCAGTAGATGAGGACGGCAAGGTTATCACTGCCGATTGTGAAGTAGACAGTATCTATTTCATCATCGATACAGAAGATTAAAGCATAGTTGAGTTAGCAACAATTAATGCACAAGAGTCGCCCAATCGCGGCTCTTGTGTGTTTTTGGTTTATTTACTCTCATCCTGTAAATCCTGTCTAAAATATTTAAGAAGAAAATCAATACCGCGCCGCCCGCGTCTTTCGTGCAAATGGCAAAGTCGACTTTGCCATTTGCACGACCGCGGCAAATATGCTATAATATTCACCATGAGCGTGTGAAAGGACGAATTATGATACAGCGAAAATTGGCAGAATACATCCGAAAGGTGGCTTCTTACTATCCGACGGTGACTCTTGTGGGGCCGCGGCAGAGTGGTAAGACTACTCTCGCGCGGAAACTTTTCCCTAATCATAGGTATTTCAATCTTGAGGCGGAAGATGTACTGGCGATGGCGAAGGCTGATCCGCGTGCGTTTCTACAACAAGGTAAAGAGGATATGATACTGGACGAAGTCCAGCGTTTTCCAGGTATTTTGACATATGTGCAAGAGATGACGGACGAGAATAAGCGCAAGGGACAATTTGTGCTCACGGGCTCCCATCAGCCTGAACTAAACGCGGCAGTTTCGGAATCTTTAGCGGGGCGCACGAGTATTTGCGAACTGTTGCCCCTTTCTATAGAGGAGTTGCGCGCGGCGGGTGAACCCGTGACCAATCGCGACCAATTGTTGTGGGCAGGGTTCATGCCGCGGCTTTATGCGGATAAGATAGACCCCGCGATTCTTTACAGGGACTATTTCTACACTTATGTGCAACGGGATGTCCGTAAGCTCATCAATGTAAAAGATTTGGATACCTTTATTGTATTTGTGCGGCTACTCGCTGGACGCGTTGGGCAACTACTCAACAAGGAATCGCTTGCGCGTGATGTGGGCGTGTCGGTTCCCACGGTAACGAATTGGCTTAATGTGCTAGAGGCTTCGTATGTCATCTATCGGTTGCGTCCATATTATAAGAACCTAGGCAAACGGCAGATTAAGGCTTCAAAGATTTATTTTACTGAGACGGGACTCGCCACCTATCTAATAGGCATTCGGGACGCGGCACAACTCTATACCCACCCCCTCGTGGGCAACTTGTTTGAGAATATGGTTGTAATGGAAGCACTCAAAAGCCGCCTAAATCGTGGCTTAGAGCCTGATTTGTGGTTTTATCGCAATTCGTCGGGTAGTATTGAGATGGATTTGCTCATAGAGGACGGCGGCAAGTTATATCCGCGCGAAATAAAGAGTGCGATGACCTATGCGCCGCGGATGAGTGCACATTTTGCGCAAGTTATGGCACTTTCTGCGAATATAGAGAAGCCGCTTGTTGTTTATGCGGGCGCAACGCAGGCAGGGATCGTGGCAAACTTCGCGGAGCCTTCCCAGTGGTGTGTTCCTTAAGTTGGCGACTTAGGGTGGCAGAGACGGCGTGTCGGGGTGCACGAGACGGCGACTCGGGGTGGCAGAGATACTGGAAGAGGGTGGCTGTCCTACTGGGAAGGGCTCCTGCCCTTATATAAGGGCGGCACCCACTTCTACGCACCCCCGTCACCTCAAAAGAATCCTCAGCGGACTCTGCGTCCCACGGGCGAGAATATATCCGTGTCAATCCGTGGACAAAGTGCGACAAGAGTGTGGGCTGTTTTAACGCAAAGTGCTCAAAAGGTTTTGACGCAAAGGGATGTAACGCCTTAGCGTTCTTCGCGTTCTCTTTGCTGTCTTTGCGTTGAAATCTGATACACGGGTCGGATACGGTGGGCAGGGGACGCGGGTCCTTGAGGGCGGCTTCGCACCCCTGCTAGGGCATCGCTTCGCGACTCCTTCGGTGGGGGATATTTTGCTTTCGGCAACTTACCCTCCGAAGCAAGGCTTCTTCGGCGTATCTCCCGCTTTACCACCCTACCAGACACCGAAAAACGGCGGATAAAAAGGTGGGTAAAACGGCGGGAATGAAGATTTTTGAAATCGCTACTTGACTATTGATAAAAAAATAGGTATACTATGTACCAATTTTTACGGCCGAGTAGGTTCTCGTGCCAAGGTAAGGTAAACGAAAAATGAAGAAAGCTGGTAATCAAAAGAAGGCTGCGGACGCTACGAAAGCGCCTGTGGCACCCGAAGCACCCGTTAGTGCGGATGCTAAGGAGTTCGCTGAAACTCTGGAGAAAGTGCGCGCGGCGCAGAAGAAGTTCTCCACATACACCCAAGAGCAAGTCGACAAGATATTTCGTGCGGCGGCGCTCGCGGCGAACAATCAGCGTATTCCGCTCGCGAAGGATGCGGTGCAAGAAACGGGCATGGGCATTGTTGAAGATAAGGTTATTAAGAATCACTACGCGGCTGAGTACATCTTCAATTACTACAAGAATATGAAGACCTGCGGCGTGATCGAAGAAGACCAAAGCTTCGGCGTGCGCAAGATTGCGGAACCTGTTGGCGTTATTGGTGCGGTTATTCCGACGACGAACCCGACTTCGACGGCTATCTTTAAAACGCTTATCGCGCTGAAGACCCGCAACGGCATTATCATTAGTCCGCATCCGCGTGCGAAGAAGTGCACTTATGACGCGGCGATGGTTGTTCTGAACGCGGCAGTTAAGGCGGGTGCGCCTGAGAACATTATCGCGTGCTTGAAGGAGCCTTCGATTGAGAAGACTCAGCTCCTTATGAAGAATGCGGATGTCATTCTCGCGACGGGCGGTCCCGCGATGGTTAAGGCGGCGTACAGTTCGGGTAAGCCTGCACTTGGCGTGGGTCCTGGCAATACGCCTGTTATTATGGATGATTCGGCGGATGTTAAGCTCGCGGTCAGCTCGGTTATTCATTCGAAGACCTTTGATAACGGCATGATCTGCGCGTCGGAGCAGTCCGTCATCGTGCTCGATAAGATTTATGACGAGGTGAAGAAAGAGTTCGCCTATCGTGGGTGCTACTTCTTGAAGCCTGCGGAACTCGATAAGTTGCGTAAGATTATCCTTAACGATAATGGCACGGTGAACGCGAAGATTGTGGGACAGAAGCCCGTCACGATCGCGAAGCTCGCGGGCGTGGAAGTTCCTGCCGCGACTAAGGTGCTTATCGGCGAAGTTAAGAGCGTCGAGAAAGCGGAACCTTTCGCGCACGAGAAGTTGAGCCCGGTCTTAGCGATGTATCACGCGAAGGACTTTGATGAGGCGCTTGATAAAGCGGAGAAGCTTGTCGCGGATGGTGGCTACGGTCATACCTCCTCGATTTATCTCAACAAGCGCGACAACGAAGATAAACTCGCGAAGTTCCAGGCGCGCATGAAGACCTGCCGTATCCTCGTGAATACGCCTTCGTCGCAGGGCGGCATTGGTGACCTTTACAACTTTAAACTCACCCCGTCGCTGACGCTCGGCTGTGGTAGCTGGGGCGGCAACTCGGTGTCGATGAATGTCGGCGCAATGCATTTACTCAATATTAAAACAGTGGCAATCAGGAGAGAAAACATGTTGTGGTTCCGTGCACCTGAAAAGGTCTATATTAAGAAGGGTTGCTTGCCCGTCGCGCTGCGTGAAGTTAGCGAGGTTTGGAATCGCAAGCGTGCCTTCATCGTTACGGACTACTTCCTCTACGCGAATGGCTACACGAAGCCGATTGAGCGCAGTCTTGAAGAGCAGGGGTGCGCGGTTGCGACATTCTCGAATGTGGCGCCTGACCCGACGATCGCCTGCGCGATGGACGGTGCGCGGCTTATGGCGGAGTTTAAGCCCGATGTGATTATCGCCGTTGGTGGCGGTAGCGCGATGGACGCGGGTAAGATCATGTGGGTTCTCTACGAACACCCTGAGTGCGACTTCCTCGATATGGCGATGCGCTTTATGGATATTCGTAAGCGCGCGTACACCTTCCCGAAGATGGGCGAGAAGGCGAAGTTTATCGCTATCCCGACCTCAGCTGGTACAGGTTCGGAAGTGACACCGTTCGCCGTTATTACCGACCAGGAGACGGGCACGAAGTATCCGCTCGCGGACTACGAGCTTATGCCCAATATGGCGATCGTTGATGCGGATCTTATGATGTTTGCGCCTCCGGGACTCACCAGTGCCTCGGGCATTGACGCGGTGTCGCACGCACTCGAAGCATATGCCTCGATGATGGCGACCGAGTTCACAGATGGTCTCGCGTTGCAGTCGCTGAAGACGACCTTCAAGTATTTGCCCGCTTGCTATGAAGCGGCGTGTGCTAAGAAGGCGGACTACTTCGCGCGTGAGCGTATGGCGCACTCGGCGACAATGGCGGGCATGGCGTTCGCGAATGCTTTCCTTGGCGTTATGCACTCGATGGCGCACAAGCTCGGCGCCTTCCACCATATCCCGCACGGCATTGCCAACGCGCTTATGATGGTGCAGGTGCTGCGTTTCAATGCGAATGAGAAGCCGCCGAAGATGGGTACCTTCCCGCAGTATGATCACCCGAAGACGCTGCACCGCTATGCGGAATGCGCCGATGCCCTCGGTCTCGGGGGTAAGACGGATGAAGAGAAGCTCGAGAACCTCATTAAGGCTATTCGCCAGTTGCAGAAGACGATCGGCATTAAGCCGACGATTCGTGACTATGTGCCGAATGAGAAGGACTTCCTTGACCGCCTTGACGCGATGACTGAGCAGGCGTTCGACGACCAATGCACAGGCGCGAACCCGCGCTATCCGCTCATGAGCGAGATTAAGCAGATGTTCCTCAATGCCTATTATGGCAAAGACGAAGCTGTTTAATGGTTAAGACCTTAGACATAATGGGCGTAAAAGCCCGTGTCGCGTGCACGTTCTTTGAGCGTGCACGCGGTCTTATTGGGACGCGAGATTTGCCGCGGGGCGAAGGGTTATTTATCACGAAGTGCAACGCGGTGCACACATTCTTTATGCGCTACCCAATTGATGTGACCTTCTTTGATAAGGAGATGAAGGTCGTGAGAGTCGTGCGAAATGTGCGCCCAGGAACCTTTTGCGTGTGGGGCACCTGGCGGGCGCGGCATGTTTTAGAAACGCGCTCAGCGCATGAGCTTTAACGACGAGGGACTCTTCGAGACGCGGGGCTTAAAGAGAACGCCGCGCTCAATATCCACCGTCATATTATAAACATCGCTCCAATTAGAGATGCGTTCAGAGCGCTCTTTCACGAGCATCGCTTCCAATAATTGGCAAAAGCCCGTCGAGAGTTCAATGCCATATTTGCGTGGGTCGAGTGCCTGCTTATTCTCGTCGCAATGGGCTAAGAGCATGTCTTGGCTGGAAAGCCCTGGGAACAACATGCGTCCGCACGCTAAATGATAAAGTGACGCGGCGAGCGAGTAAATATCGGCGCGGCAGTCAAGTTCTACATCGCCATAGATTTGCTCGGGTGAAATATAGGCGGGCGTACCGAGAACTTGGTCGGATAGCGTTCGTTCTTCATTGGGCTTCAGATTAAAAGTGCGGCAAAGTCCGAGGTCGGTCAACTTTACAATGCCTTCCGAGTTAACCATGATATTCTCGGGTTTAACATCACAGTGCACCACGCCAAAGTTATGCCACGCGTAATCAAGCGCGAGCGCGATTGATTCGCAAATTAAAAGGCAGTCCGCCTCAGGCAAATGGTTTTTTCGTGCGAGCAAGGTGGCGAAGCTGTAGCCATCCACATACTCCATGACATAATACCAGAGGTTGGCATATTGGTTAAGCCCAAAGCAACGGACAATTCCCGGGTGGTGGAGTTCGCTCATGGCGCTCGCCTCATCCACGAAGTGCGCACGGTCTTCGGGGTTGTCGGTGGGGCCTTGCTTAAGGACTTTGATCGCGACGGGACGGTTTGTCGCAAGTTCGAGCGCCTTCCAAACGCACGCCATACCGCCCTCGCCCAGCTTCGTCTCTAGTTGATAGCCAGGGATAATAGGTAGAGAGCTTGTCTCGCCACTCATTATGAAATCCCCCATTCGTGTAGACGACGGTGGAGAGTACGGCGTGAGATACCGAGCTTCTCGGCGGCTTTGGACTTGTTCCCATGGCACGCTTCAAGTGCCGCTAAGATTTGCGCTTTCTCAGTATCGGCGAGAGAGTGATCGCTGGGGGGCTGAGGTTCGGGCGGCACACTTGGCGGGGTAATGCTGGGCGTTGGCACAGCGCGAATCTCGGGCGGCACATCCGCGGCAGTGAGTTCTCCGCCTTCTGAGAGGACGACCATCTTTTCGACGACATTGCGCAATTGCCGCACATTCCCTGGCCACGCGTAGGTCTCAAGAAGCCGCATGGCGTCCGCTTTAATGCCCGTGACGAGTCCACCATTTTCTTTGGCGAACTCCTTTAGAAAGCGCGTCACGAGTTGGGGGATGTCGCCTGGACGCTCCCTCAGCGCGGGCATATGAATATCGATGACATTAAGGCGATAGTAGAGGTCTTCACGGAACCTTCCCGCCGCAACTTCTGCCGCGAGGTCGCGATTAGTTGCCGCGACAATACGGATATCGGTTTTGACATCTTCTGAGCCACCGACGCGTTGAAAGGTGCGTGTTTCTAGAACGCGCAAGAGTTTCACTTGTGTCGCGAGGTCAATCTCGGCTATCTCATCAAGAAAGAGCGTGCCGCCATTCGCCGCTTCAAAGCGTCCGATTTTGCGTTCCCGTGCGTCCGTGAAAGCGCCTTTTTCGTGTCCGAAGAGTTCGGACTCTAGGAGTGTCGGCGAAAGTGCCGCGCATTCAACGGCAATGAACGGACCCATCGCGCGTGCTGAAAGGTCATGCAGGGCGCGGGCGACGAGTTCCTTGCCTGTCCCTGATGGACCTTCCACCAGAACATTCGCGTTGGAGCGTGCCGCGAGGCGAATAAGTTTATACACTTCTTGCATTGCCGCGGAAGTGCCTGTAAACGCCTCGAGTCCGTATTTGGGATTGAGTTGCGACTTAAGTTCTTCGACTTCTTTTTCCAGGGCGTGGGTCTTGAGGACTTTTGAAATGCGCAACTCAAGTTGGTTCAAGTCGGTAATGGGCTTTGTAAGAAAGTCGTCCGCCCCCTCTTTCATCGCTTCCACGGCGAGATCAACGCTTCCATACGCCGTGAGCAAAATGCACGCGAGGTGTGGCGCGATTTCCTTCGCCTGCTTGAGGAGCGAAACGCCGTCCACGCCTGGCATACGCACATCACTAATCATGAGCGCGAGTTCGGGGGTCTCACGGATGAGCTTTAGCGCCTGTTCCGCGTCTGGTGCGGTTAGGCAATCGTAAGTCGTCGCGAGCACCCGCGCCATTACATCCCGCGTGGGTTTCTCATCATCTACAATTAGAATCTTCGTTTTCGCCATCTTAAATCAACTTTCTAATTGCCGCACGCGGCGTTCAAGGCGCGGCAGTTTTACGGTGAAGGTCGTGCCTTTATTCGGTTCGCTCTCGGCACGAATGGAGCCGCCGTGGTCATGGACAATGCGCGAGCAAATCATGAGTCCGAGACCATGTCCGTTGGTCTTCGTTGAGTGGTAAGGTTCGAAGAGGTGGGCGATTTGCTCTTTACTCATACCCACGCCCGAATCTTGTAGGGCGACGGAGACACTCTCGTCGTCGGACGAAATGCGCAGGGTGATGCGTCCGCCGTCCTTCATTGCCTCGAGCGCATTTTTGAGGAGATTAAAGAAGACTTGCTCCATCTGATTTTTGTCGAGGGCGACGGCGGGCAGACTCGCGGGGATGTCGAGCGTCACGGAAATCTGCCGCTCCATGAATTGGTTCTTGAGCGTCTCGAGGCAATTTTTAAGTGGTTCGGCGATTGAGCCTGCCGCGAGGGAAGGCTTCGAGGGGCGTAGCGCCTGCAAGAAGTCGCGGATAATGCCGTCCAGTCGCGCGACTTGGTGTCGGCACTCGGCAATGGACGCGTTATTGGGTATTTCGCGCTCGAGCAGTTGCAAGTTAAGCGAGATCGCGTTGAGTGGGTTGCCGATTTCATGGGCGACACCACGCGCGAGATCACGGATAGCTTTCGACGCGCCTGCACGAAGCTCGGCATCCGTCCGCGCTTTTTCTGCCGTTATATCGCGCAGGAGTAGGAGCGTTGCCCCATCGTGCATGGGGATTGTCTGCACCTCGAGTGTGCGCGCTTCGGGATAGGTTAGGCTAATCTCGCTTTTGGACGCATGGTCGAAGGGGATGTCGAGACATTTGAGCGCGTCCTCAGGCTTCATGCCGAGGAGCGATTCTGCCGCGGGATTCGCCCGCATAATCTCGCCGTGCGCGTCGAGTACGAGAATGCCCTGGGCGATTGTGGCGATGAGTGTATCAAGGAACTCAACTTCTTCAAAAGCGCGGGCATATTGTTCGCGCAAATGTGCCGCGTCCAATCGGTCGATGTGCTTTCTAACGCTTCTAAAGAAGTTATCCATATTTTACTTCTTGCTTTCTCTCGTAATTTGGTCTAGCGCCTTGCAAAGGCTAACGATGTCGCGCGAAGTGCCGACTGTAATGCGCAGGCGGTCGCCCGTGAGCGCACCCTTGAAGTAGCGCACATATACTTTCATCTGCCGCAGTTTCGTAAAGATTTCTTCCGCCGTGAAAGGCTTTGGCGGACGCGCAAAGATGAAGTTCGCGCTACTCTCGGGCACATCCCATCCGCGAATGCGCAACGCCTGAGATAAAGTGCCGCGGGATTTAATGACTTTGGAGACGATGCTCGTAAAGTAGTGGCGGTCATTCAGCGCGGCGAGTGCCACGGCTTGGGCAATCGCGTCCACATTGTAGGAGTCCTTAATTTTATAGAGCGCGTCAATAAGGTCAACGGGACCCACACAATACCCGACGCGCAACCCCGCGAGCGAATAGCTTTTTGAGAAGGTGCGCATGACAATTATGTTCTTGTTGGTTGCCGCGGTTGCGAGGCTCATGCAGTTCGTAGGCGCAAAGTCCGCGTACGCTTCATCCACGAGGACGACACCTTTAAATCGCTGCGCGAACGCGGCAATTTCCGCCTTCTCTTTAAGTGTGCCCGTCGGGGCATTGGGATTCGTGATAAGTGCGAGCGCGACTTTCGCGTTCGGCTTCGCCTTCGTGAGGTCGGGACCTATCGCCACCCACTTAACATCGCGAATTGCCGCGAGTGTTTTGTAGAGCGAGTAGCTTGGGTCAAGCGAGGCAATCTTCTCGTCATTTTCTACGAACGCTTTGGCGACGAGCGAGAGGATTTCATCCGAACCATTGCCCACAAATATCCGCTCGGGGATCGTGCCGTTTAGCTTCGCGAGCGCGGCACGCAACTCCTTAAAGACAGGGTCGGGATAGCGACGGAGTTTATCCAAATCAAAACTCTTCAGCACTTCCGCACACTTGGGCGAGGGCGGATACGGATTCTCATTCGTATTAAGCTTTACGACATTCTTAGCCGTGGGTTGTTCGCCCGGCACATAGGCTTCTAACTTCTGGATAGCTTTCGTGATTCTCATAGTAAACGCCTTAGGGTCTTAGTTCCGCACTCGTATAGAGGGTGTGGCGCTGTAGAAGGATGAAGAGATACGATTCATCCGCCGAATAACTCACGAGGTCGCGATAGCGCGTGAAACCGCGGCGTTTCATTTCCGACTCAAGCATACGGATGTTGTTATCAAGCGTCGTCGTTTGGCGTGCAAAGACGAAGTCGCGCGCATTTGGTGCTTCAGGGTTGCCCGAGGCGATTGGGATGAAGTCGAAGAGATACCAACCCGAGTTTTCAATAGCCACCATTTCGCGTCCGCCTTCGGACGAAGTCTTAATGATGGCGCACCCTGAGGTGAGGAGGACGGCGAAAAGTGCCGCGCACGAAAGTAGTTTTGTCATTGTAGCACTCCTGAGAGTTGGATTTCACGATAGGTTACAATATACGGCAGGGGGATCGCAATGGAGAGCCCTGGAATCGTGAACATAACCTGTTCGTTCGCATGATAGGTCATGTCGCGCGGCGTGAGCCTCTCTTTCTTGGCGAAGTCCATGAAGCGCGTTTGCACCTTATCCATCGTCACATCATCGCGGAAAAACGCGAAAGGGGAGATCTTGCGCGGCGAAATGTTGCCGCAAATAAGCGGATATGTATCGAAGAGATACCATCCATAATTCGCGACGAGCACATGGCGATCATGCGTTATGCGATTAGTTGCCGTATCGAGCGAGAAGCACCCCGTTAGCGCAAGTGCCGCGCTAACTAGGGAAAGCAACCCAAAGTAGCGTATTTTCATGTACATTCAGTTCCTTGATTTGTGACGTATATGAGAGAATCATCTACGCCTACTATTATACAAAATTCCGCATGAAAAAACCACACTTTTCGTCTGCGCCCCGCGTTTTTATTCAATTGTCAAAGATCAAAGTCGTGTGCCTTACGCGAAGCGTTTCCGCTTCGCAACCTAACCTCACGGACCTACTGTGCACCTGCCGCGGCACATTGAGTGGAGGCGTTCGGTTGCGGAGCAGAAACGCTCCGCGTTGCCACGCCAACCGCGGCGGTTACCTGTTCTTAGGCAAGATCTTGCAGAGAAACGCCTGAAACGCCGCGGCGGGATTGCGCGGCATGCCGTCCACTTCGTTCTCTCGCACCTTCTGGC
>CAVCAF010000068.1:0-12463 GCA_963600185.1 Azospirillum sp. 51_20
TGCGCTTTTACCTCAACAACGAGCCTATCTTCTTAATGGGCACGCTTGACCAAGGTTGGTGGCCAGACGGACTCCTCACGCCGCCTTCGGATGAAGCAATGGCATTTGATATTAAGACCTTGAAGGACTGCGGCTACAATATGATGCGTAAGCACATTAAGGTTGAGCCGCTCCGTTATTACTACCTTTGCGACAAGCTCGGCATTATGCTTATTCAAGATTTGCCCAGTGGCAACTTTGACCATCGCGCACCCTTCAAGACGGACTCTGTGCCGCGCTATGAACTGCAACGCCGCGAGTTGAAGGGCATGGTTGATTTGCTACAGGGGATTCCGTCCATTGTGATGTGGTGCCCCTATAACGAGGGTTGGACGCAACCAGGCGAGTTCTTGACGCACTCCACGCTTGATTGGGTTAAGGCGAATGACCCGACGCGCCTTGTGAATGCGCCAAGCGGCTGGGTGGACTTCGAAGGTGGCGATAAGGGACACAACGCTGAGGATCGTGCGTGGTCTAAGCACCGTCCGCAGGGTGTCTGCGAAGCGGCGGATACTGTTGATCGCCACGACTATAATCGCGACTTCCTTATGACAGCCGTTAATGATCGGCGTATTTCCTTCCTTGGTGAGTTTGGTGGTCTTGGGCATCCCGTCAAGGATCACCTCTGGAAGGTGATGACGGACGGCAGTGGCAACTGGGGCTACGGTGGGCTTGAGGAAACCGCGACCCGCGAAGGACTCATGAAGACCTATTCGGGGCTTATGGGGCGCCTCACGCGTTGGGCGGCGGAAGGTCTTAGTGGATCCGTCTACACCCAAACGACGGATGTCGAAGTCGAGATTAATGGTCTCCTCACTTATGACCGCAAGGTGCTGAAGTTCGACCCCGCGGCAATGCGTGCTGATCATGAGAAGATCTACCGCGCTTTCAACGAGAGCGTGAAGAAGTAGGTTTACGCAAAGATAGCAAAGTCAACGCAAAGGAACGCAAAGGCTTTTCGCATAGAGCCTTTGCGTTCTTAATTAATCTTTGAAGATTGAATAACGCGATCTTTTTCGCTTCCGTTCTTTCGATTTCACCGTGATAGATTTATGTTTCGTTTGGGCGCGAATTATGATATAATCTTGAGCAAATAAGTAAGGATTGCAGATGCTTGACGAGAATTGGTTAAAAAATCAGGCGGCGGTAATACGTAAGGCCGATACAATCGACCCCGCGTTGTGGCGTAAGTACAACGTGAAGAGAGGGTTGCGCAATGATGACGGTACAGGCGTGCTCGTCGGCTTAACGACGATTGGCAATGTGCATGGCTATGTTGTAAGCGAAGGCGAGAAGCAGGCTGTACCTGGCGAGCTTTTCTATCGCGGCATAAATGTCGCGGATATTGCCGCGGGGGCGCGGCGTGATCACCGTTTAGGCTATGAAGAGACCGCTTACTTGCTCCTTTTTGGTGATTTGCCGACTAGCGAGCAACTCGCGGATTGGACGCTGAAACTCGGCTACTATCGGCGGCTTTCGGACGGCTTCAAAGAGAACGCGATAATGTCCAATCCGTCGCGGGATGTGATGAACGCAATGGCGCGGGCGATTCTCTTCTCGTATGCGTTTGATGAGAGCGGCGACCCTGATGACTTGTCGGTTGAAAAGTGCCTAGCGCAGTCCATTGAAATTATCGGCTGCCTGCCGACAATCGCGGCGTATTCCTATCAGGCGAAGGCGCACTACCACCTTGGGCAGTCGCTCATGTTGCGTAATCCCGACCCTGAGAAGTCCACGGCGGAAAATGTCCTTTCGCTTATTCGTGAGGACGGACGCTACACGAAGCTTGAGGCGGAAACGCTAGACCTTGCGCTAATTCTGCATGCCGAACACGGCGGCGGCAATAACTCGTCCTTCACAACTCGCGTCATTACGAGCGCGTATACGGATATTTACTCCTCCGTCGCCGCGTCTATTTTGTCCCTTAAGGGCAGGCGGCATGGCGGCGCGAACTTGCGGGTTATGCGGCAGATGGATGAGATTCGTGAGAACACAGCCGACTGGCGCGACCAAGACGAGGTTGAGTCGTATCTGCGCAAAATCGCGGCGAAGAAGGCGGGCGACGGCACGGGGCTCATTTATGGGCTTGGGCACGCCGTTTACACGATATCTGATCCGCGTGCGCAACTCTTGAAGATCAAGGCGGAAAAGTTGGCGCGTGAGAAAGGGCGCACGGATGAAATGCGGCTCTTTGAGATGATTGAAGAGCTAGGGCCAAAGATCATTTGTGAGGCGCATCCGCGTGCGGACGCTGTTTGCGCGAATGTTGACCTTTATTCGGGCTTTGTCTATGAGATGCTCGGCATCCCGAAAGACCTTTATACGCCGCTTTTTGCGGTGGCGCGTTGCGTGAGTTGGTGTGCGCACCGTATGGAAGAGTTGGTTAACCAAGGGCCCATCATTCGTCCAGCCTATAAACCTATTTATCATGAGCGGGAATATGTCAAACTTGCGGATCGTTAAGAACGGTGGCGTCTGCTCGGCGGCGGGATTCCGTGCCGCGGGTGTCGCCGCGGCGATTAAATATGAGGGGCGAAAGGATGTTGCCCTCATTGTCGCGGATGAGCCTTGCGTTGCCGCGGCAGTGTTTACGACGAATAAGGTAGCCGCCGCGCCGGTTCTTTATGATCGCGAAGTGATGAAGGGCGGACGCGTCCAAGCGATTCTCGCGAACTCAGGGTGTGCAAACGCCTGTACGGGAGAGGGCGGACTTAAGGACGCGGAACTCGCCGCGCTCGCTACGGCGGGCGAACTGGGGCTTTCGCCGAAGCATGTGCTCGTCGCCTCCACGGGCGTAATTGGGCGACGCTTACCCATGGCGCGGCTTCTCGCGGGTATGAAGAAAGCTGCCGCGGCACTCGGGAAAACGCCCGCCCATGGACTTGCCGCGGAACAGGCGGTTATGACGACCGATACCCGTCCAAAACAAGCGTGCGTCACGACAGTCATTGGCGGTAAGCGCGTCACGGTTGGCGGTATGAGTAAGGGCTCGGGCATGATTGAGCCGAATATGGCGACGATGCTCGGCTTTATTACGACGGATGTCGCGATTTCGGGGGCGATGCTCAAGCGGGCACTTAAACTCGCACTCGCGAAAAGTTTTAATCGCCTCGTTGTGGACGGTGACGAGTCCACAAATGATTCCCTCTTTATTCTCGCGAGCGGTAAGGCGGGCAATGCGCCCATTACGCATGGTGGTAAGGACTTCGATACCTTTCTCGCGGCACTGGAGGCCGTCGCGATTTCGCTCGCACGGCAAATGGCAACGGATGGCGAGGGCGCGACAAAGTTCGTCACGGTCACGGTGAAAGGTGCGAAAAGTGCCGCGGATGCCGAGCGTGCGGCGCGGGCTGTCGCGAAGAGTCCGCTCGCTAAGACGAGTTGGTTTGGGCGCGACCCCAATTGGGGACGCGTGCTCGCCGCGGTTGGCTATTCGGGCGCGGCAGTTTGTGACATGAAGACCGAGGTCTACTACGGTAAAGAGTGGGCGTTCCGTTTTGGCGAAGTTGCGGACGCGACACAATTGAAGCGGCTTGAGAAAGTTTTGAAGGCGGACGCGTTTACGGTCACGGTTGACTTGCACCTCGGTAAATACGAAGCAAGCATTTATACCTGCGACTTCTCGCTCGACTACGTTCATATCAACGCGGATTACACGACTTGAAAAGGCAAATTAAAATGACAAAGAGTATTACATGCGCCGCGTTTGCGGCACTTCTCGGGTTCGGCTTAAAGGCTGAGACGGTTATTGATGTAAATAAGGCAGGGGCGGAGAAACTCGCGATATCCGTTAATGTCGCGGATCCTGTCTTTCAGAAAACGCTGACGCGCAACTTGACGCTCTCGGGCGCCTTTAAGGTTATGGATGGAGCCCCCATCCAAGTAACGGGTGCCGCGGGCGGTGCTGTTATGGCTAAGGGACGCGGTAAGTCGCTCTCGGCGACCGCTCCCGCAGGCGATGAAAAGGCGCGGCGTATGGCGGCGCGTGCATTCTCAGATCGCCTCTGTGAAGCGTACGCTAATCAGAAGGGTTTCGCGACGGCGCCCATCGCGTTCGTCAATAAGAATGGTAAGTCTGGCGAACTTTGTACGGGATATGCGGACGGATCGGATGTGCGGCGCTTAACGCGTGACGGCAAGGCAACGGTTGGCCCACGCTGGAAAGACGCGACCACGCTCTTCTATACGGGCTACCTTAATGAAGCCCCGCAGATCTTTGAGATTAACGCCCAGACAGGTGCGCGTAAGCTTAAGTGGAGTTTTCGTGGACTCACAACAGGCGCGGTCATCTCGCCAGACGCGAAGTCCGTCGCGATTGTGCTTTCCGTCCATGGCAACCCTGAACTTTATGTGATTGACCCTGCCTCGGATACTTGGCGGCGTTTGACGAAGACCCCTAAAGCAAGTGAGGGGCAACCCGCATGGAGCCCCGACGGCAAGAAGATCGTCTATGTGTCGGATGAAACGCGGCGGCAGCACCTTTACATTATAGACGCGGCAACAAAAGCGACGCGGCGCGTTACTTCCCAAGGCTCCCAGAATGTGGATCCTGACTGGGGCAAAGACGGGCGCATCTGTTATGTCTCTAAGCGTGCGGGTGGACGCCAAATCGCCGTTATCGAGCCTGCCGCGGGCGACAAGGACGCGCGACTCGTGACGAAGCCTGGCAATTGGGAACATCCGACTTGGGCACGGGATGGACGGCATATTATCGCCGAAAGTGACGGCGTTCTTTATTTGATTGATACCGAAGAAGGGGGCGATGAGCCGCGGCAACTCTTTAAGATCGCAGGGCGCGCCATTACCCCAAGCTGGAGCAAGTAAAATGGCGGAGACTAAGATTGATGTCGCGTATGTGGCGGAATTGGCGCGGCTCGAATTAACGGATGAAGAGAAGGCGACTTTCCAGCCGCAACTTGAGAACATCGTCAAGTATGTGGAGAAGATCGCGTCCGTTGATGTAACGGATGTTGAGCCGATGATGCATGGTTATCGGCTCGTGAATGCCTTTAGAGAAGATGAAGTAAAGCCTTCAATGCCCAGCGAGGTCGCTCTCGCGAATGCGCCCGCACGCGTCCATGATGAGTTCCTGTTGCCGAAGATTGTGGAAGGGGCTGAGAGCTAAATTATGAAACTTTATGAATTAGGCATAAAAGCCGCGCGCGAAGGGCTCGCTAAAGGCGACTTCACGAGTGTTGACCTCGTAAAAGCCATTATTGAACGCTACCACACTGAAAACGCACGCATTGGGGCTTATTTGACCTTTGATGAAGAGGACGCGCTCAAGCGTGCCGCGGCGAATCCGAAAGCAGTGCCTATCGCGATTAAAGATCTCATCAATGTCGCAGGGCAACCGTGTACTTGCGCCTCCAAGATTTTGAAGGGTTATACTTCGCCTTATAACGCGACAGTCATTGAGCGGCTCTTAGCGAATGACTTTATCCCCGCGGGGCGCGTCAATATGGACGAGTTCGCGATGGGGAGCTCAACGGAGAACTCGGCACTCGGCGTGACGCGCAATCCGTATGATACGACACGCGTGCCGGGCGGCAGTTCGGGTGGTAGTGCCGCGGCTGTTGGGGGCAACCTTTGTATTGCCGCGCTCGGTACGGATACAGGTGGCTCTATTCGTCAACCTGCGAGTTTCTGTAATTGCGTAGGCGTTAAGCCGAGTTATGGGCGTGTCAGTCGCTATGGCGTGACGGCATTCGCGAGTTCCCTTGACCAGGTAGGCCCCATGACGAAGAGTGTTGAGGACGCGGCAATTCTCTTGGGTGCACTCGCGGGACATGATGAACACGACGGCACGACCCCCAATCTCCCCGTCCCCAATTATCTCGCCGCGCTGGAAGGGGCTGACTTAAGGGGCGTTAAGCTCGGGCTTCCGAAAGAATATTATGAGGTAAAGGGACTTGATAGCGAAGTTAAGCGCCTAACGGACGCAGCAGTCGCGAAATGTGCCGCGGCGGGCGCGGAAATTGTGGAAGTCTCGTTGCCCCATACGGAATACGCAATGGCAGTTTACTACATTATCGCCCCAGCCGAAGCGAGTGCTAATTTGGCGCGGTTCGATGGCGTCCGTTATGGGCATAGAAGTGCCGCGGCGAAAGATGTCTACTCGCTTTACACGAAGTCGCGTGCGGAGGGCTTCGGTCCAGAGGTCAAGCGCCGCATTATCATGGGCACCTATGTGCTTTCGAGTGGCTACTATGACGCTTATTATGGACGCGCCCAAAAGGTGAGAACGCTCATTACGCGCGACTTTGAGGAAGCGTTTAAGAAGGTGGACGCTCTCCTCACGCCGTGTGC
Source organism: Azospirillum sp. 51_20 (assembly GCA_963600185.1). Taxonomy (GTDB): domain Bacteria; phylum Verrucomicrobiota; class Kiritimatiellia; order RFP12; family UBA1067; genus UBA1067. Next base: position 6,349 of record CAVCAF010000068.1, read on the forward strand.
GCCAACGCCCGCATTCAAATTGGGCGAGGTGCAAGATCCGTTAACGATGTATCTAAACGACCTTTACACGATACCGAGCGCCTTAGCGGGCGTTTGCGCGGCGAGTGTGCCCGCGGGCTTTACGGCGGCGGGGCTCCCCGTGGGCGTTCAGCTCATCTGCAAGGAGTTCGCCGAGGAGCAACTCTTGCGCATTGCGCGCGGCTTTGAACAACTTAACTAAATTAAGGAGTAAAGATTTATGAAGAAGGTTCAACTAGAAACAACGAAGGGGCACATCGTTCTTGAATTGGACGAAGTAAAAGCGCCTGAGACCGTGAAGAACTTCGTTGATTATGTGAATGAGGGTCATTATAACGACACGATCTTCCACCGCGTCATTGATGGCTTTATGATTCAGGGTGGCGGCTTCACTAAGGATATGAACCAGAAGGCGACTAAGTCGCCTATCCGTAATGAAGCGGCGAATGGACTTAAGAACAAGCGCGGCACAATTGCTATGGCGCGGACGATGGTTGTAGATTCGGCGACAAGCCAATTCTTCATTAACCTCGTCGACAATGATTTTCTTGACTTCTCTTCCCCCACGCCCCAGGGCTATGGCTACGCCGTATTTGGTAAAGTCGTTGAGGGCATGGAAGTTGTGGACGCGATCGCCAAGGTAAAGACGGGCTATCACGGTCCCCACCAGAATGTCCCTGAAGAAGCGGTTATCATTACCGCCGCGACCGTCCTTTAAGCTTTAAGTAAGGCTTATCGCGTGAGATTTATTTCACTGGCGAGCGGTAGCCGCGGCAACGCCTATATTCTAGAGGCACCTGAAGGGGCGCTTCTAATTGATTGCGGAATAGGCCCTCGCACATTTATGTCGCGCTGTAAAGCCGCGGCATTTGATCCCTCTAAACTTTGCGGTGCCGTCTTTACCCATAATCATGTTGACCATGTGAAGGGGATCGTGGGGCTTCATAAGAAGTTCCCTAATCTGCCTCTTTACGCGAATGCGATGACGGCGGAAGCGACCTGTGCGCAGGGCTGTTTTGATTCGATTGAGGGCTTCAACATTTTTGAGGACGGACAGTTCTTCACGGTAGGGCCTTTTGAGATCGCGGCGTTTTGCGTTACGCACGATGTCCCCGACCCTGTCGGGTTCTTGGTGACTTATGAGGATGAGGTCTATTTTCACGCGACGGACTTAGGGGCTCCCCTCGACGCGGTTGGCATGTTCCTTGCCCATGCGAATATGGCGACACTTGAGGCGAACCACGACCCCATATTGCTCGCCCAAAGTGACCGTCCAGAGAGCCTAAAGTGCCGCATCCGCGGCGAATATGGTCATCTCTCAAATGATGAAGCGGCGCAAATGGTCAGTAAATTCGCTACGCCCCAACTTAAATACCTCCATTTAGCGCACCTCTCCCATGAATGTAACGAGGCGCACCTGGCGGTAAAGGCAATTTCGACGGCGCTACTTGAGAAGGGGCTTACGGGCGTGCAACTCGCCGTCCTCGAACAAGATAATGTATTTGCCCCACTTCCCGAAGAACCTTAAATATGGTATAATAGTGGTGTCTAGGAAAGGAGCTAACCAATGGATGAAGTAGTGACTAACACGGATACACCCGCTGAAGTGCCGTCCGAGGCGGCTGAGATTCGCGATACGGATATCGCGTTTAGCTGTCCGCATTGTGGGCAGAGTCTCGTTGTGGACTACCGCGGCGCGGGGCTTCAGATAAACTGCACCAATTGCGGCAAGAGTGTACTGGTGCCAATCCCAGACGGCATGCAACTCGCGGACTTAGACCTTGACCCAGGCGAAATCTTGAAGCAACTTTTTGCAACGCGCCATAACTTCCAGAAGGCGGAACTTGAAATACAGTCCCTAAAAGCGCGGCTAAGCCAAATTAAGGCGGCTCTCGTAGCCATGCAAGATGTAATAGACGAAGGGCTTAAAAACGCGTGAGTGCTAAGTCCCTTTTCGTAAACATCCTGACCTTCATGCGCGTACCTTTCATCTTCGGATGGTTGGTGCTCGCGGTTTTGCAAGAGTTGAGTGCACCGGGCGCGGCGTTGACCTTGGGCGTTTGGGCAGTTATCGCTCTTGCCCTCGCGGGATTGACGGACTTCTTTGATGGGGCGCTCGCGCGGCGGTGGAATGTCGTAAGTTCCCTCGGCAAGATGGCGGACCCTTTAATGGATAAGGTCTTTTATGTCGTCGCGTTCCCCGCGCTTACTTGGCTTATTATGCATCAGGGCAACACGGCTCACGCGATTATCATGCTTATCTTCACGATACTCTACATCCTGCGCGACTTGTGGGTGACCTTCTTAAGGTCGGTCGCGACGATGTTTGGGGCGAATGTCGCGGCAATGATGCTCGGTAAAGTTAGGACGGCGCTCTCGTTCCCCGCGGCGGGGCTTATCTATATCTATCTCTTTATTCAACCCACGCTTTCGGCGACAGCCTTGGACGCAGGGCTTATCTTTTGCTACGCCGTCGAGGCGTTCATGATCGTTTTAAATCTCATAAGTTTCGGTACTTACACGTGCGCATACTGGCCGTATGTAAAAAAAGCACTTGAAAAAGGCTGAGAATTGTGCGATAATGTTAACACAACAATTGAAAACTAAGGAAAGTAAACATATGAAGAAATTGACTAAAGGTTTTACGCTCGTCGAGTTGCTCGTCGTAATCGGCATTCTCGGCATTTTGATGGGTGCGCTGTTCCCGGCGATCTCATCCGCCATGCTTTCGGCGAACACGACGGCTATGTCGATGCGCGGACGCAATCTTTTCGTGGGCATTACTCAGGCTAACACCGAGCGCGAGGCGCAGGGGCTTACGAGTGTTTGGCCGCACCAGACCGAGACGGACGGCAAGAGCGACGACACGGACGATATTGCGGGCAACGTCTACGGTACCGCGACGGACTACTTTAAGAAGCTCTTTGACCTCGACCAGTATGGTAAGGACGATTGGTCGCCGTATGTGAGCGGTGTTGATATTGGCGTTCTTTCGGGTTCGGGCGTCCCCGCGTTCACGGGCACGCTTACAAAGAACAATGTCGGCTGGGTTGTCGCCAGCGGCATCACCGACGAAATGGAAGATATCGTACCTGTAATCGTCTCGCGTAATGCGACGACTGATACATTCCCGACTTCGGCGGGCACCCACGATATGTCGAGCCAGAAGGATGAAATCACCCTTGGTAAGACCTACGCGGCACCATTCGGCAACAAGGCGTTCGTCGTTATCCATAAGGGTGGCGCGGCGGCTGTTGTTAAGTCGCGTTATGCGAAGCTCTACTTGATCTACAATAAGCAGAGCTTCACGATCCCGAACGGCGTGACGATGAAGTACCTCGTCCCCTAAGCGGTGCTTGTAAGAGTCGCGATAGATCTCGCGCTCGACCGGCTGTTTACCTATAAAGTACCGGTTGAACTAGAAAAGGAGCTGGCGGTAGGTCAGCTCCTTTCTGTGCCTTTCGGTTGGCGCACCGCCCGCGGCTATGCGCTAAGTCTTTTAACGGAATCAGAAGGCGCGGCAGAAGCGGGCAACCTCAAGTTAAAAGATGTCGCGGCGATAGTCGATAAGACCCCATTCTTTAGCGCGGCACTTCTGCGGCTCGTGAAGGAAATTGCCGCGTATACAGCCTCGCCCATCGAAAGCGTCCTTCGGGCGGCGATCCCCGCGGCAGTTGTTAAGCCCAATGCGCGTCCGCGTGAGCTTATCTATGTTGACCCAATACCTAATAAGGATACGGCGAGCCTCAACGAGCGGCAAAAATGGCTTTACGAACAACTCCTGCGCCTTGGGGGAGGCTGGTTAACGCCGCTTTGTGTGGAACTAAAGACTACGCCGCCAACCCTAAAGGCACTCGCGGCACACGGCTTCGCAACGGTTGCCCCACGCCAAAAGCGCCGCGACCCCTTTAAAGTTGGACGCATCTTGCCGTCCCGCCCTCTAAAGTTAAATGACGAACAAAGTGCCGCGCTGAAGCTTATCTTATCGGAGGACCCGCGTCCCGTCCTTCTGCATGGGGTGACAGGTTCTGGCAAGACCGAAGTTTATTTGCAGGCAATTGCCGCGGAACTCGAGCATGGACGCGGCGCAATTGTCATGGTGCCCGAAATTAGCCTAACGCCCCAAACCGTCCAACGCTTCGCGTCTCGCTTTGGCGATAAGGTTGCTGTTTTACATTCTGCCCTCTCGGACGGCGAGCGGTATGACGAATGGCATAGAGTCCGTAGTGGTGAAGCACGCGTTGTGGTGGGTCCGCGCAGTGCTGTTTTCGCGCCTGTTAAGAATCTTGGACTCATTGTCGTAGATGAAGAGCACGAAGGCAGTTATAAGCAAGAAGAAATGCCGCGGTATAACGGACGCGATGTCGCGGTTTTAAGAGGGCATTTAGAAGGTGCGCGGGTGGTCTTAGGTTCGGCGACTCCCTCGCTAGAAAGTTGGGTTCATGCGCACACGGGTAAGTATGCGCTCGCGACAATGTCCCTCAGGGCTGGCAACGCGTCCCTCCCGCATGTCCAGATTGTGGATATGAATACGCCGCAGAACCGCGGCAAAATCTTTTCCCAGACGCTACTTGAGGCGATTGACGCACGCCTTAAGACGGGACAGCAGACGATCCTTTTCCTCAACCGCCGCGGATACTCCCGCAGTGTTAGTTGCGAGAACTGCGGCTTTGTCGTCTCCTGTGCGGCGTGTGACTTACCATACACCTATCACCAAGCCGACCACTGCTTGCGCTGTCACATTTGTGGTAGCTGGGAGCCCGTCCCTACGGAGTGTCCCCAATGTCACTCCAAGGCACTCACCTACAAAGGCATTGGCACCCAGCGAGCGGAAGCCGCGCTCAAGGTTTGCTTTAAAAAGGCGCGGGTTCTAAGAATGGACGCGGACTCTACCTCGCGCAAGAATTCCCACGACGACATCCTTGGCGCATTTCGGCGGCATGAGGCGGATATCCTAATTGGCACGCAGATGATTGCGAAGGGACTAGACTTCCCGAATGTCACGCTCGTCGGTGTCTTGAATGCCGACAGCTCCCTCAACATGCCCGACTTTCGTGCCGCGGAGCGTACCTACCAATTACTCTCGCAAGTCTCAGGGCGTGCGGGAAGGGCGGCACTGCCAGGTGACGCGATAATCCAAGCCTACGCACCTGATGAGATGGCGATTGTAAGTGCCGCGCGCGGCACTTACGCGGCGTTTGCCGAAGCGGAACTCGCCGCACGAAAAGAGGCGTACTTCCCTCCGTTCTGTCATTTGGCGGCGATTAACTTAAAGAGCGAAAGTGCCGCGCTCGTAGCATCGTGGGCACCGATGTACGCGAAAAGCCTCATAAAGATTAAAGGCTTAACGGTTGGGGAAGCCGTGCCCGCGGCACTTGAGAAGGCGGAAGGATGGTTTCGCTGGCAAATAATCCTGCGCGCTGAGAAGCCCGGACTCATCATTAGGGCGTGGCGATGGATAATTGCCGCGCGCCCCGCGCCAAAAGGACTAAAAGTTGTCCTTGATATGGATGCCCGAAGTTTGGTATAATATTGGGCGTTGTCAGCCGTGGGGGTGATCCGGTTTCGACGGGATACGCCGAGGTCTGATGGCGCGTCGTGGATTCTCGTGGGCCACGTAAAAAACGAGAACAAACTGTAATTGCGAACAACGATTACGCTCTCGCCGCCTAAATAACGGCCGCGATGTCGAGCCGCAGATGTCTGCTAAGCGGTAAGGCATAATTCAGCAGATCTCGCCGCAGGGCTCTCCATTCGGGTGCTGCGGGGAGCCGAACCGAATGGGTGGCTGTCGATAAGCGTGCTAGTTCGCGTACGATAGCCGAGATTAAAGGCTAGCTACACGCGTAGAAGTTAGGTTAGAGCTGTTTCGGACAGGGGTTCGACTCCCCTCACCTCCACCACGTGAAGTGGCGCGGCGTACATTTTAGGGCCTGTAGCTCATCAGGATAGAGCAGCGGTTTTCTAAACCGCGGGTAGTGGGTTCGAATCCCGCCAGGCCCGCCATATGGGATTGTAGCTCAACTGGACAGAGCGACGGTTTCCTAAACCGTAGGTTGGGAGTTCGATTCTCCCCAGTCCCACCAACTTAAAGAAA
>CAVCAF010000069.1:0-12434 GCA_963600185.1 Azospirillum sp. 51_20
GGAGCGCTTTCGGGGTGCTCTATCTTCGGCTCCGGCATCGGCGCCACCGTCGTCTAACGGCGTGCGCCCCTTTGATCTTTGACAATTGAATTAGTTTTTATATTCGGCTTCGGCGGCTTCGAAGGCGAGACGGACATCTTGTGCCGATTCTGCCGCGTCGAGGCGCTCCAGGAGATCCGAACCATGTGCGAGAATGGCGAGGCGTGCGAGGATATGCAAGTGCTCCTCGTGGTCCGTCGCGCAAATAACGAAGAAGTGCCGCGTGGAGCCTCCGTCTGGTGCTCCAAAGAAAACAGGGCGCAAGGCTCTACCATAAGCGAGGAATGTCCGTTCAAAGAAGTAGGGGTCGTGGCGATGCGGATGCAGGAATGCCGCGCCCTCACCCACGGCGGTTGAGGCGGCTTCTTCGCGTGCTTGAAGTGCCGCGAAGAGTCCCTCTACATCATAAACGAGCCCCGACTTAACGGCGAGATCTGCCATATCGCGAATCATGCCCGCTTTCGTCTTCGCGGGGATGGCGAGGTCTATCGCGTCCGTCACGAGCAGATCGGCTAACTCAAGGAGTGCCTTATGCTTACGCCGCGCGTCATTCATTTCGCGGTGGCTGAGCGCGAGTTCCTTATCCGTCTCCACGAGGAGATTGCGTTGTGCCCACTCAAGGAGGTCGCCCGCGGCAAAAAACCAGTCGTCCCCACGCTTCTGGGCGGCAATTTCGCCGCGCTGTGCACAGTGTTTAAGTTCGTTAGCGTCCACATGTGCCGCGGCGGCGGCTTGGACGAGATTGAGCATTCGATGTTCCATTAACTCCTACCCCGACGAGATGTCCCTTTGCAGATACGAATGAATTCCGTAAAGACGAGTTTATCTGCCGCGCCTGAGGAAGAGACGATTTTCTCCCTCAGAAGCATGACTCGCTCGCGTGCACGGCGCAATTCAAGGAGTGTCCACTTGGTAGCAAAGCCGCACATCTTACGGAAAACGAAAGGGTTCATCGTCTTCTCAATCGCGCCGCTCGCCCCTGCCTCTTGGGCGGCTTTTAGTTCGAGAAGTTGTCGCAGATATTTCTCGGCGACTGTCGTCATGAAGACAGCGAAGCCATTTTCCGTCTCAAATCGCTGGAGGGCGGCGACGAGCGCGGCGGTATCGCGTGCGCCGAGGGCGTCCGTCACCGCCCATGAGGACGATTCTATGCCGACACCCGGGGACGAAACCTCGCCGACATCTGCCGCGGTCGCGACTTTTGTATCGGGTTCTAGATAATCGCGTAATTTACGGACTTCTTGCAAAAGGGAGCGGGTATCGTTGCCCACACGCGCGACAAACGCTTCCGCCGCGCCCGGCGCGAAACTAAAGCCTTCGTCCGCGGCAAATTCGCGCACCCTCTCGAGGGAGGACTGTTGCCGTAAATAGTCCTTCTTCTCTTCCTCAAGGGTGACGAATTCCGCCCCCGCGGCTTTTAGGCGCTTAGCGAAAATGCTCGTCTTAAGTAGGCTAGGGGCTGTCAGGATGAAACTTTGATTGGCAGGGACGGGTGCGGCGACGAGTTGTTCGGCGAAACGCTCTAGTGCCGTCTTTACTTCCTCTGAGATTTTATCCTCTAGGGCGTCCCCGTCGCCTTTTAGCCGTGCGCCTGGCAGGAACTTCACATCGCGCCACCAGGTTATCTTCTCGGGCTCAAAGAAAGGCGGGGTAAAGAAACTCGCGTGCGCCTTTTGTAAGGAGGCGAGTTGATCTGCCGCGTTCGTCACCGAGCCCGCGTCAATAACTTCCACTGACGAACAGGAGCCTATTCGCTTCTTCGCTTGAGTATTGACGAGAAAGTCGTCCTTACCGATTATTATGCTGATGATACCCATAGACAAGAAAGATAGCGCCCAAGATTAACATGCCAAGAGAAATTGCCTGACCGATGGAGAGTGCTCCAAAGTGTGCGCGGGGGTCGTCGCGCAGAAACTCAAGCCCAAAGCGCAGGGCACCATACAAAATCAAATAAACGCCCGCCGTCAATTGCCGTGCGCGGCGATACACAATGAGCAAGATGCCGAAAAGGATGAGGAGCGATGCCGCCTCAAAGAGTTGCGTGGGTAAAACAGGGAGCGAGCAAACAGCATTCGGCGGCAGAAGCCCTCCTCGGACTTGGGTGTACCAAGCGGGGGAGTGCGTCGGGAATACAACCGCGAGCGCACTCGTTGAGCGACGACCAAAGCAACAACCAAAGAAGAAGCACCCCAGTCGCCCAAAGGCGTGACCGAGCGGAATTACTGCCGCGAAGAGGTTGGCGAGCGCGAAGGCTTTTTCCTTCTTAACGCGGCACCAGACGAAGAAGACGATAATTGCGAGGATGAGTCCGCCATAAAAGACGAGCCCCCCTTCCCACACACGGAAAATGCCGAGGGGGTGCGCGGCAAACTCCGTGCGCCAATTCTCGATAACATACGCGAGACGACTACCCGCCACACCCGCGAACATTAGCCCGAGCAAAAGGTTTGAGAGATCCTTGCGGCCCGAGAGCCACTCAATAACCTTCCAGCTCAGCAAGAAGCCGAGCGCCATGCAGAAGCCGTAGGTCTTAAGGTGCAGAAAGCCAATATTTATGAGATCAGGGTACATACGCTAATCATTCGTCCTAAAAAGATTAATAAGCGCCTTAATGCCGCTCAGGAATAAATCCACCGCGCCCACATAAGAAGAGAAAATGTCGCGTAGAAGCAATCTCCCGAGCGCGGCAAATGTAAGTTCCGTCGTCGCCGCGAGCCATACGAGGACAATAAGCACATTGACGATGAAGATAAAAGTCCACGAGAAAAGCCTACCGTAAAGTTTAACATCGGGCTGGGCATGCGAAAGCGTCTCTAGTGTGAAGAGGATATGGAACGCCCATGTAAAGCCTATCATAAAAAGCCAAAGTGGGATTACGGGCAACGGACGCAAGAAGGCGTAGGTGACGAGCGCGGCAATTATGACAACAAATGTGTAGAATGGGAAGAAGTACGGCGCGAGCGTAATAAGCACATTTGACTTCGTCAATTGCACGCTTCCACCCGACTCTGAAACTTTTATGTCGGACGGCACCGCGCCAAAGAGGAGTCCCCACAGCGCATGGGTGAGTTCGTGCCCTAGGACATATGTTCTTACGGGGCGCGGCAGAGCCATCCACGCGAGAATGAAAACAAGAACGCCCCCTAAGAGCGAAAATGTGCCAACCGAAAAGCCGCCACTCGTCGCGGCAATTGCGTGCACAAAAGTTTTCCCGACCCCACAGCAGGCAGGCAAAAGCAAAAGCCCAATTAGAAACCTCAGGAATCCTCTCATCAATCATCCTCAAAAATGAATACGAGTTCGCCCGGGAAAACGCGGTGCGCACGCTTTCGGGCGATGGACTCCACAAAGTCGCGGTCCGTCTTAAATCGCCGCCGCTTCTCGACGAGCGCGGCAATCTCGCGATCGCGCTCAGCAATGCGTGCGTTGAGTTCCGCTTCCTGCTGCTTAAGGGCGCGCGAGCGCTGATAGCTAGGGCCAATGACGATTGCGCCCCCAATAATGAGGCCCAAAACGAGCGTGATGGTCATCAGGCGACCGATTTTCTGTTTAGCTGTTTCATCCATTGCTCTAACAGTATACCATATTTTTTTACTTTTGGGGTTGACTTTTTATAAGAAAATTGAGATACTATTAGTCAGCGAATCTGGCGAACCAGGTTTTCACACCGAGAACCAGCCGGAGAAAGTGAGCAAAAAATGAAAAGTAAGTGCGCGAAAACATGCGCGGCGGCAAAGCCCGCCGTAAAAAAAGCAGCGAAATCTGACGCTTGTCAGGCGAAGTCGTCTGCTAAGAAGTCCGTAACATTTACGGTGCACGCCGATAAGGGCAAGGCCGTTTATGTCGCGGGTTGCTTCAATAAGTGGGATCCTACCGCCAAGAAGATGACCTACAAAGCGCGGCAAGGTCTCTATTCCGCCACGGTCAGTCTCGCACCGGGCGAGTATCAATACAAGTTTGTGATTGATGGTACATGGTGCGCAGATCCCGAAAATACAAATGCCGTCCCGAATGACCAAGGCACATTCAACTCAATTATCGTCGTTAAGTAAGCGATAGATAAATGAGTCCAAAAAAAGGACGCGGTCATTTCGCCGCGTCCCTTTTTATTCCCATCTAACCGCTTAGCCTTAGCTCACGCCGCCATTCTTCTTCACAAGCTTCTTCAGCTTCGCCGCAAGAAGAAGCTTTTCCATTGCGGACATATGGTCGACATAAAGCACCCCGTCAAGGTGGTCGGTCTCATGCTGAATCGCCCGCGCCAAGAATCCACGCGCGACAATCATTTGTGTTTGATTATTCGCGTCTAGATATTGGCAGGTCACCTGCTTCGCGCGCGTCACTTCGCCCCCCACGCCTGGGAAGCTCAAGCACCCTTCCTTATCACGCTGAGAACCCTCACGCGCTACAATATGGGGATTGAACATAATAAGCGGCATGGGTATGGACGCATTAAACGCCGCGTCCGCCTCATCATCACATTCGCTCGGCACATGTATTACGCAAAGCCGCTCCGTGCGCCCGACTTGCTCCGCGGCGAGCCCGACACCCTTCGCGTCGTACATAAGCGATAGCATCTCCACCGCCAATTCACGCAAGACGGGTGTCACGAAAGAGACCTCAACGGACTTCTCTCTTAGAACCTTCTCGCCATATTTGTAGAGCTTCAACATAGACTTCTCACTTAGCTCCCGTTGAGCCGAATCCACCCGCGCCGCGATCGGTCGCCTCAATCGTGTCAGTCTCAACAACTTCCGCACGCGTCACAGGCGCAATCACGAGTTGCGCGACGCGATCCGCTTTATGAACTTGAAAGTCTGCGTCCGTCGTATTAAAAAGAATAACACCAATTTCGCCGCGGTAGCCCGCGTCAATTGTGCCAGGCGTATTAAGAACGGTTATGCCACTTTTAAGCGCGAGACCTGAGCGCGGACGCACCTGCGCCTCATAATTAGGTGGCAGGAGCACAACCAATCCCGTCGGGACAAGCGCCCTACCCCGCGCAGGGATTACGACATCGGCGACACTACGAATATCCATCCCCGCGTCACTCTCATGAGCATACGCGGGCAAGATTGCCTCGGGATGGACGCGTTTAAAGGCGAGTGTCATTCGGCTGATTCCGCCTCTTCAACAGAAGAAAGCGCCGTTGTTACGAAACCTTGGCGATTGAGATTATCATCCAGCCACGCCTCATAAAGTTCAGACAACTGGCTATACATCAATTCGCCGCGGATAGATTCCTCGCGCATACTACGCGTAATAAGGTCGCCCGGCTCACGCGTTTCACAAACAACGACGAGTCCGTGAACGGTGCCCGCGACAACCTTAGGCAATATAACGGGCTCAGAGCATTCACCTGCTTCTAGCTTCATCGCGGCAGATACAATCGCGCGCTGATCGGGGAATGCATTGGGCGCCATCTCAGCGACAACAAACGAGAAATTGGTCGAGACATTCTTCGTCGCGAGAACACCTTCCTTGCCCTTACCGAGCACTTTCGCAATAGAAGCCTTCAAAGCATCCTCTTTGGCACTCTCAAGCGCGGGCTTCTTAATCTTCTCTTTTGCCTCGTCAAAGGAAGGTGTGTGCGCGGGGCTGACATCAAGCTTTTCTATGAGCCACACATTCTTAGCGGAAGCGACAACGCCATAACGGAGGTCTTGAGATTCGCTATCAAGTTCCGCGACAGTTTCAACAAAACCATTCGCGCCAGGCAGGATATCGTCCGTACGAGACATAAAGCCAGGCACAACGGCTCCGTCAAGAGAGAACCAGTTGCTCGTCTCAACCTTCTTACCGTCCGCCTTCGCAATTTCATCAAGGCGGGACTTCGCCGCGTTTTCTCCCGCCGCTAAGTTCGCGTAAGCGCGGCGCTGTAGATTAGTCGTAAGGCATTCAACCGCGGCAACGCGGCGCAATTCCTTCTCAATCTCGCCCTTGACTTCATCAAAAGTCTTAACCGTCTCTACGCCATTCGTACCCTTCACCGTGTAGCGCTCAGTGGAAGTGTCGTAATAGTCGTGCATTTCATCTTCCGAAACGGACATCTTAGCGAGGAGATTCGTGTCGCCCGCGCTATAGCGGATGTAGCGAATACGGATGCGCTCAGGGAGGGCGAGCGAGGGAAGATTCTTCGCGTACCACATCTTCAAGCCGTCCTCATTCACCTTCACAGCCTTAGCCTCGTCCGCGGACTGGCTAAAACGCGCAACTTTAATCGTGAACTTGTCAGTGAAGTCCGCGAGTTTGCGTTCCACTTCCTCGGGCGACACCCAAACTGCCGCGCCGAGGAGCGTGTGCATAACGCCATCACGAAGCGTCAGCGAACGGCGCAAAGAGTCCTCAAACTGTTTCGGGGTCTTCTGAAGACGCTCACGGACGAGTTGCTCATACCGCGCCGAACTAAAACCATCCCCAAAGGAGAACATCATACGAATGCGCTCGGCTAAGTGCGCGTCACTAACGGCGATACCATCCTTCTCCGCCGTCTTGAGCGCCGCGTAAACCTTCCACGCTTCCTGATTGACCTTACCGTAGCTATACGACTCGCGCTCTTGCTTAGAGTCCTTCACGAAGTTTACACAATCCGTAAAATCAGCGGCGGAGACATCCTCGCCGCCCAACTTACCCGCTTCGCCAATCGCACGCGCCTCATTTGAACGCGTCGAAAACAAGTCGTCAAAGCAAAACGCCGCCGAGACAATAATCGCGAATGCGCCCCAGACCCATTTGTTGCGAATTAACTTATTAAACTGCTGAATAACCATTTTTTGTACTTTACCTTACCTTTAGTAATCTTTTTGAGTTGTAGTAATTAGAAATCTTAGAAATCCACTTCTTCTTCGCTAGAAGATTCCGCCGCGGGTTCGGCTTCTTCTGCCGCGCCCGCTTCCTTCTTTTCTGCTCCCAGCATTGCCTGCGCCTTCTCTGCACGCGCCTTCTCTGCCTTTAGTTCCTCTTCGGTCTTCTCATGCTTCTGGAGTTCTCCCGTATTGACTTCGGGACGCCCCTCAGTAAACGCGCAACGATTCATAAGCTCCTCATTCGCATTAAAGGTCATAACCGTGACCGCGAGGCGCTCGCCAATATCCGGCACCGCACGGAGAATGCGCACGGCGGTCTTCGGCGTAAGCTTCCATTCGAGCGTCTTCTCAATGACTTTCGTCTCGCCCGATTCAGGATTCGTCTCACGGGCAGAACCCTGGGCGAGATCAAGCGTGAGGTCTCCGCTTACACCATAGATAATCGTCGCGAGTGCGTCCTGGGAAGTGCGGATGGAGAACTCCTGCGCCGCACGCATAGGCCGTACCACAAAGTGCCGTCCATTCACCGAGAGAACACCCGTCACGCAACGAACCGAGACCCGGTCGCCATCTGCCATCTTATTAGTTATAAAGCGTGAATCACCCGCGAGATCCGTCGCGACGAACCCTTGGGACGACACAACGAAACTGCCCTTCGGCAAGGTGCGCGGCAAATTTACATCAATCTCACCCTCGCAAAGGATAATCTCGCGCGTTTTGTCGCCTAATGCCTTTACACGCGTTGAAAATGAACCCACGCCCGACAACTTAACGGTCGCCTCCTCGCCAAACGCGAGCGTCATAAATGACCCCGCGTCAAGCGTACGAAAACTTGAGCCTAAGGGATAGGCGCGCCCTTCTTCTAGCGGCTTCCATGTGCTCTCGCCAAACACGAGAACCTCAGCCGAACCTTCAAGGCGCGAACAAAGCGGCAATACATGAAAGTACTTCTTGGGAAGAGCCTTTGGCGTGGAAATCTCGGCGACTTCCTCACTTTCAGCTTCAGCACCCTCTTCTTCCTCGGCAAGCAAACAGGGTGCTAAAACCGTAGAAAATATCGCTACTGAATAAATTATCCGCTTCATAATATCCCTTTTTACACGCAACTAGAGTTTAGTCCACGAGATGTGCGCCCGCCGAAGGCTTAATAAGGCTACACTGCGGTTCATCACCGAAGCGCGTCTTATAGGCCGCGGTAATAGTCGCGGCAATCTTATCCGCCGCGCTCGGGTCAACGAGCAAGCAACAGCTACCGCCGAAACCGCCACCCGAAAGCCGCGCACCGTAAACCTCAGGAATGGTCTTTGCCGCGTCCACGACCGCGTCCAACTCCTCGCACGAGTTCTCGAACCACTTACGGCTAGACTCATGGGAATCGAACATAAGCGCACCAAACTCCTTTAAAAGTCCCTTATTAAGGAGTTCCGCACCTTGAAGGACGCGTTCATCCTCGCCAATCGGGTGCACCGCGCGACGGGCAACCGTCTCATCGAGTCCGTCCCGATAAAGGATCCATTCTGCCGCGGTGACATCCCTTAAATGCGTCACCTTCTTACGCAAAACACCCGCGAAGAACTTCGCCGCCTCCTCGCACGCCGCGCGCCGCGACGCGTAGGCTCCGTCCACGAGCGCATGTTTCGCGTTCGTCTTAACCATCATAAACGCGACCGTAGGCCCTAGCGGGACTGTCTCGAAGGTGTTATAGCGGAAGTCGCTCTTAACGAGTGCCCCTTCCTCACCATACATCGAAGAAGCCTGATCAAGAAGTCCACACGGACACCCCGCGAAGGTATGTTCCGCCTGCTGACCAATCTTCGCCAGTGCGGTTTTATCCTTCTCTATACTATAGAGCTTAGCGAACGCCAACCCCGCGCACATCTCAAGTGCCGCGGAAGAGGAGAGCCCCGCCCCAAGCGGGATGTTACCAAGAAACGCCGCTTTAAAGCCATGCTTAGCCGTCTCGGGCTTGCCCTCAAAAAGCCAATTGAACGTGCCCGTCACATAATTCTGCCATGTCATTTCTTTGGCGGGGGCGACGGTCTTCGTCGTGAACTTCGCCGTCTCCATCAAATCCGCCGCGGTGAGCTCGCAGGTGTCGTCCGCCGTTGCCGAAAGCGCGAAGAAAGTGCCCTTATCAATCGCGGCAGAAAACACATAGCCCTCGTTGTAATCGGTGTGATTACCGAGAACCTCAATGCGTCCAGGCGCATAGGCTACAATCTGGGGCTTCTCACCATAAAGTTTCTCAAACTTGGCGACGAGTTCGCTATAAACTTCTTGATTTTGCATGGCTTTAACCTCTAGGAATTAGTCCGCGCGCTGGGTGGGCTTCGAAAGGCAGTTCGCGTAAATGAAGACATAGGCAAAGAGCGCAATTGTGAGCCAGTAGCTACCAAGATAGCCGATCTTGCCCGCGAGCATTCCTTGGACGGGCAACAACACGCCGCCAAATACGCACGCCATGAAAATGCCCGACCCCATTGGCACATACTTGCCGAGACCTTCCGCCGCGAGGTTGAAGAGACCGCCCCACATAACGGATGTCGCAAGACCGCACACAAAGAGGAGACACATCGAGACAGGAATCGTCTTGCCGAAGACCGTCACGAACTTAACGGGCATATACATCATCGCGAGAAGCGTGACAATGCCCAAAAGGGAAAGGAAGGTAATCATCGCGCGCGAGCTAACCTTGTTGCCAATCGCGCCGCCCACGATACGCCCAATCATCATCGCGAACCAGTATGCCGCGACGACACTGCCCGCGATAGCAGGACCGACTTCCTTCATATCGCTCATATAGAGGTTCGCCATATTCGGGATGCCCGACTCGATCGTAATATAGAAGAAGATAGCGAGCGCACCGAAAGTGAAGTGACGGAACTTGAGCGTCGCGACGATATCCGTAAAGACATTTGTCTTACCCGCGAGGCGGTCGGCTTTCTCCTCGGGTGTTTCCATATGCGGCTCAGGAATCTTCGAGATGAGCACGATTACGAACGCGACCGCGAAGAGCGCCATAGCGATAAGCATCGCGGGGGCAACCTTAGCGACCGTCGCTTCTTCCATCGCTCCACCAATGAGCATGCCGAGAATCATCGGGGCGAGTGTCGCGCCAACTGAGTTAAGCGAGCACCCCATCTGCACGAGCTGATTGCCCTTGTTGCCGCCACCGCCGAGCGTATTAAGGAGCGGATTCACCACGAGGTTGAGCAGGCACATCGAGAAGCCCGCGACAAATGCACCCGCGACATAAACATAGAATGGATTCGTTGAAACATACCCCGAAGCGAGCTGAATACCAAGTCCCGCGCACCCAACTGCCGCGGCGAGTAGCGCCGTAAACTTGTAGCCCTTGCGCTTAAGAATGAGTCCGCCCGGGATTCCCATAAAGAGATAGGCGAGGAAGTTCGCGGCACTTCCCAACTGCGACGCGGTCGCCGAAGCATTGAACTGGTTCTTGGCAACGACAGCCATGGAACCTGCAAAGTTCGTGACAAATGCAATCATAAAGAAAAGTGCGAACATTGTGAAAATGGCCGCCAAATTTCCAGACTTCTTTTCCTGCTCTACCATAAATAGTTCTCCTATTGATATTGTATTTACATAGATTATAGCGGAAATGCCGCCCTAAGTCAATGGGATTCTTTATTTTGTTGCAAAAACTTCCGTAAATCTGCTAGTTCCTAGCATTAACGAAAGGCACTCTAGTAGCGTGTGCGAAGGTAGGGATTATCCGCCCCCTTCATTTATCTTCGTGAAGGACGGGATACTCCCCAGCCGGCAAATAACGCCGACAATGCTCCATCGCGATATCATTAACTAGCGCGTGCACCGTCCCCCGCTCAATCCAGAACCAACTTGTCCAGGAGTTCATAACTAGCCCAAGAGGTGCCATAGGCAACCAGATAAGGCACCGAAGTTCCTCCGCCTTCGCCGTTGAATAAATAGGTTTCCCCTTAAAATAAAGCGTTGCCGCGCCATCAAAGGTCAACACTTCATAAACTGGGACAAGGCATAAAGTCGCAAAAGCAAATGTAGTTGTATCTGCGGTTTCCTCTTGTGTCATGCCTGCCTGGCGAAATGTAAACTCTATATGATAGGAATCCTCACCCTTTTTACTACCATAAGCAATATCGGAGAATAACCCCGTCTCCGTCAAGGAAGCTTCTATCATCTTACGCAGCGATTTCGTCGTGGGGATGGCGAAAACATCGTCGCGTGCGGCAGACATTGTTACATTGTATGTAATAGGATACTTATTCGCGGCATCCACCTTATACTTTATTACGGAGCCATTGGGGGTATATTCTGCGTCCCACATAGCGCAACCCGTTAAAAGTGCCGCGCCCCATAACGCTAAAAGGCAAGCTTTATTTCTCATAAACGACCTCCATCTGCATAATCGGCGCACCTTCCCGATAGGGCGCTATATCCTGCCGCGTTTTTATTGCCTTACCATTTATAGCTTTTACTATTGCGCCGCGCTTAATGCCCGCTTTCTCCGCGTCAGTCCCGTGATAAACAGCCTGTACCTTTACCGTAATAGGTGCATCTATCGCCTCACCCGGCAACCGCTTCGGCACAGACCAGAGCACCCCATATGTCTTTGAAGTATCAATTTTGCGAAAATACATTGCATTATGGTTATAAAGCTCTATCGTTTTATTCACAGGCACCGCACTCATCGTCATAAGGGTCGTCGTCCCTGAATAAGTTCCGTGCGCCGTACCCATTCCGCCCGCCCCATAGACCGTCGTGCTTACATTACCATAAGAGTTCCCAATAGTATAGGAGGGTAGGAACATAACTGAGGTGTATTGCTTTTCTTCCTTAAAACGGATATCGAGCAGAACTAGCTCTGCGCCATGTTTTACCGCAGTATCTACCGCACAAGACATAGGCGTATAGGGAGCGATGAATGAACTATATCCAACCGCGGCATACCCTTCTTCCATTACATCTATCACTTCATCTTCTGTGGACACGGTTCTAAGCTTGATATCTAAAGGTGCTCTCTTAATGGATGTCGCTACGGGGTTAGTCTCAACATAGAACTTCTCATAGTTATTCGTAAGACATCCCGAGAAGAGTATCCCGAAAGACAAGACCCAGCCGCACTGCTTAATTATGCTTTTGTGTATCATAAAACCTCACTATCGTGAGTGGTGGCCAAGGCCGGGATCGAACCGGCGACACACGGATTTTCAGTCCGTTGCTCTACCAACTGAGCTACCTAGCCGCGCCTTTCGAAATGGTAGGGGCGCAGGGATTCGAACCCTGGACCCAGTGATTAAGAGTCACTTGCTCTACCAGCTGAGCTACGCCCCCATTCACCTTGGCTTTCGCCTGGAGCGAGGAACGGGACTCGAACCCGCGACAACCACCTTGGCAAGGTGGCACTCTACCAACTGAGTTATCCTCGCACGCTCACGAAAACGATGAATAGTATACCATATTTTGCGGTTCGAATGCAAGCACTATTTTCAACTTTTTTCATGCCCGCTATTTAGCCCCCACTCCAACGCGTTCTTATTACGGCTCAACGGGGACAGCCAAAGTGCCGCCGAGAACCTCATTATGCGCGAC
>CAVCAF010000070.1:0-12380 GCA_963600185.1 Azospirillum sp. 51_20
TCCCTATTGCGACCGCACCGATACCCCCCTCATCTACCGCGCTATTGACGCGTGGTATGTGAAAGTGGAAGATTTACACGAGAAACTCGCGGCAAATAATGCGACCGTGCATTGGACCCCCGACTATGTTGGCGATAAGCGCTTTGGGAATTGGTTAAAGGAAGCGCGCGACTGGAATATTTCGCGCAACCGCTTCTGGGGTAGTTGCATCCCTGTTTGGATAAATGACGCGGATCCGAATGACATGATTTGCGTCGGCTCTATTGCCGAGCTTGAGGCTCTTTCGGGTGTTAAAGTGACCGACCTCCACAAGCATTTCGTGGATAAAATCGTCATTCAGAAGGACGGCAAGACCTATCATCGTACCCCCGAAGTGCTCGATTGCTGGTTTGAGTCTGGTTCAATGCCCTACGCCCAGCAGCATTACATGGGTGGCGCGGACGGTAAACCTGACGCGGAAGGGTTTAAGGACTTCTTCCCTGCCGACTTTATTGCGGAAGGACTCGACCAGACCCGCGGCTGGTTCTATACGCTTATGCTTCTGGGGACGATGCTTTTCGGGAAGTCGCCCTATAAGAATGTAGTCGTGAACGGACTCGTTCTTGCCGAAGATGGTAAGAAGATGTCCAAGCGCCTAAAGAACTATCCCGATCCCAACTTGATGCTCAATACCTATGGGGCGGACGCGATTCGGCTTTACATGATTTATTCGCCTGTCGTGCGGGCGGAAAACTTGAAGTTTTCCGAGAACGGCGTGAAGCAAATCATGCGCGACTTGCTTATCCCTTGGTGGAACGCCTATTCCTTCTTCGTTACCTACGCGAATGTGGACGGTTTCGCCGATAAAGAGGTGGTTTACCCCGAAAGCGAGAATGTCCTTGACCGCTGGATTGTTTCCTCGATGGAGACGCTTATTACGGATGTGACGGAGGCAATGGACGCGTACGACCTCCAGAAAGCGGTGCGTCCGTTCGTAAAGTTTGTGGAAGATCTCACGAACTGGTACATTCGCCGCAGTCGCCGTCGTTTCTGGAAGTCCACGAATGATACGGATAAACTATCCGCCTACCGCACGCTTCGGTATGTGCTCGTGCAACTTTCTAAGGTTGCCGCGCCCTTTACGCCATTTATTGCGGAAGAGATATACCGCAACCTGCGCGGCGAAAACGACCCTGAATCGGTACATCTTTGTGACTTCCCGACGGCGAATGCCGCGGCACGCGATTTGGTGCTCGAAAAGCGCATGGCGGATGTCCAGACCGTAGTTGAACTTGGACGGCGCTTAAGGGCGGATAATGACCTTAAGGTTCGCCAACCTCTCGCGGCACTTAAACTCGCGGGCGGTGATGTAAAAGGACTTGAGGCACTTATTGAAGATGAACTCAATGTCAAGCGCGTCGAGTTTATCGCTGATGAGACTGAACTTTGCGAAGTTACCTATAAGGCTAACTTTAAGACGCTCGGTAAGAAGTGCGGGCCTAAGATGAAGGCAGTCGCGGCGGGAATTGCCGCGCTAAAGGCTTTTTCGGGCGCGGCAGTTGTTGAGGGCGTGGAGCTTATGGCTGAGGATGTAATCGTTACCCGTAAGCCCAAGGATGGTCTGGTTGTCGCTTCCATGGGCGCGGTAGTTGTGGGACTTGAGACTGCCCTTACCCCCGAATTGATTGCGGAAGGTCTCGCACGCGAATTCGTCTCGCATATTCAGGCCATGCGTAAGGAATCGAACTTTGAAGTGACTCAGCGCATTGCCCTCGCGGTGGAGTCGGACGCGGCACTTACCGCGGCACTTACTACCTTTACGGACTATGTAAAGACTGAGACGCTTGCCGTGGAACTGGAGTTCCGTCCCGTTTCGGGCGCGGCACTTGAGTTAAATGGGCATACGGCTAAGATTGAACTTCGTCCAGTCGCGACACCCGCGTAATTTCTAAACTAATGAGGAGGTAAACAATGAGTTCCAATGCACCCGTCGTGCCGCGCAAGATGCTCGCGGTATTCGTTATGCTAGTCAGTTGCTTCGCTTTGTGGGGGCTACTGAATAATATGACGGATAACCTTGTGCCGGCATTCCAGAAAATCTTCACGATGGATCAATCGCGTGCGGGACTGGTGCAAGTCGCCTTTTACGGTGCCTACGCCGTCTTGGCAATTTTTGCCGCGGTGGTAGCGGAAGAGTTTTCTTACCGAAAGGGCGTGCTTTTAGGACTCGGCGTTTACATCATTGGCGCGCTCCTTTATATACCCGCGTGTATAGCGCAATCGTTCGATATCTACTTTATCGCGATTTTCATTGTGGCAGGCGGCTGTTCACTTTTGGAGACGACATGCAACCCGTATGTGCTCTCATTGGGGGCGGAGGAAACCTCCGTTCGCCGCTTAAACTTTGCCCAAATGTTTAATCCGATAGGGTCGATGGTGGGGATTGTGCTGGCTCAGTGCCTTATCCTTGCCCACCTTAACCCCGCGACGGCCGCGGAAAGAGCCCAAATGGATGCGGCGACACGTGAGGCGGTTATCCATAATGAACTCTTCTGGGTCTGCGCACCGTATGTCGGACTTTGCGCGATCGCGGCACTTATTTGGCTCTTCTTCCTCTTTAAGAAGGATGGTGAGACGGTAGAGCCTAAGCGTAGCGGGGCTTTTACGCGCGTTTTAGTCGCGGCACTTTTTGCCTTTGCCCCCGTCACGATTCTCTACTTCTTATTTCCCGAAATGGATAAGATTACATGGGTGTTGCTCGGCACTTTGGGTCCCATCGCGTCCATTCTCTTTACGCGTGACTACCGCCAAATGCTCGTTTCGCTCCTGAAGACCCCGAAGTATTGGTGCGGCGTAATTGCCCAGTTCTTCTATATCGGCGTACAAATTGCCGCGTGGACGTGGCTGAATGTCTATTGCCAAAAGGAACTCGGCATAACCGCGGCGCGTGCGGCGACTTATTATACGATAGCGATTGTGCTCTTTATTGTGTTTAGGTGGCTGGCGACATTCCTTATGAAGTACTTTAGCCCCGCGCATATGATGATGATATTTGCCGCGTTCGCGATTCTTTGTTCCCTTGGGGTGATGTATTTGCCGACGAAGACGCTCTTCACGGTAGGGGGGCTCGCCTTCCCGCCCAATGTCATCTGCTTAGTAGCGATGAGCGGGTTTATGTCCCTTATGTTCCCGACGATCTATGGTATTGCCCTTGAGGGACTTGACCCGAAGGTACTTAAGCTGGGTGCTTCGGGACTCGTCATGGCGATTTTGGGCGGCGCGATTGTCACCCCTTGGATGGCGGGTGTAATCGATAATCCAGGCGCTTGGGCTGCGCTCGTACCTGGCTTCGACACAGTCGTCGACACCAACTTGCGCGTAAGCGAAACTTCGCTTCGTGCCTCGTTCGCAATCCCCGCGATTTGCTTCGCGGTTGTGTTCTTGTACGCACTCATCTTTCGCAACGCTAAAAAGGAAAGGACTTCCACAAATGCTTAAAGGTATTGACCCTTGTATCTCGCCTGATTTACTTAAGACCCTCGCCGAAATGGGGCACGGTGACGAAATCGTGATTTCGGACGCACACTTCCCAGCGGACATGTTTGGTCGCGCGGGGGCGCGGGTAATTCGTGCGGACGCGATTCCCGCCGACAAGCTCCTCGCGGGCATAGGTAAACTCATCTATCTAGATACTTACGCGACACCCGTCGTCATGATGGCGGCGGTGCCGGGCGACACCCTCGACCCGACGGTTGAAGCCGCCTACCGCGCGGCACTTAACTACACGGCGACGATTGAGCAGATGGACCGCTACGCCTTTTATGAGCGCGCGAAGAAGGCATACGCGATTGTCATCTCGGGCGAGTTGCGCAAGTATGGTAATGTAATCCTTAAGAAGGGCGTCACCCTCGTTTGAGAGATGTTATGAAGAAGCATCCATTCCTCTTTCGCCGTCTTTCGTCCATCGCGATCAGCTCCTTTATCGCGGGCATTTTCATTGCGCTGGGGGCGACGGTATTCCTCGCGATTCGTCAGGGTGGACACTCCTACGGCTTCCATATTGTGGGAGCCGTCTTCTTTACCCTCGGACTCTACGCGATCATTCACTGGAACTTGTGGCTGTTTACGGGTAAGGTCGGGTATGTGGGCGACCATAAGCCGCGGTTTTGGGTGTCGCTTCTAATCTGCTTCTTCTTTAACCAGCTGGGGGCGATTTTGATACCCGCGCTCATTAAGATGACGCGGCTTTATGATATGATTGAGACCGAGGCGAAGGTTCTCGTCGCGGCAAAGTTGAACGATACGCCGCTATCTATCTTCTTCTTGAGCATTATGTGCGGCATCATGATCTATGTGGCGGTAAAGGGACACCAGATTTGCGCCTACCCCCTCGCGAAGACGATTGCCGTCTTTTTGGCAATCCCGACCTTCATTATGTGCGGCTTTGAGCACGTTATTGCCAACGCGGCATACTTTACCTACGGACATGTCTTCTCGGGCAAAGTCGTTTGGTACTTTGTCCTTATGGCTGTTGGCAACGGCATCGGCTCAATTGGGCTCGCCTGGCTTTATAAGCTCCAACTGCGCCTCGCAACGCGGCACTAAGGAGCCGTCCCCGTACTTTAAGTCCCCTCAAGCCGCGTATCTTGCATTAAATCCCCCACGGCAAAGTCAATGTTTACGCGCTCCAAAGCGTCCTTTTTAGTGGCTAGTCGTATAGAGTGAATATATGAAGTACGCAGTAATGAGCGATATCCACGCGAACCCTGGGGCACTGCAAACGGCGCTTGAAGATGCCCGAGAGCAGGGTTGCGACGCGTTTATTTTACTCGGAGATATTACGGGGTATGGCTACGATGTGAAGTCCGCCCTAAAGATCGCACGTGAAGCTTTTGATGTTGTCCTTATGGGCAACCACGACTCGGCATGCGTCGGGCTAGAGCCTCCCCTTGAGACTCTCATGATAGCCAGCTATGACCAGGACCGCGAACAGCGCCAAGCCTTAACGGCGGACGAAGTGGACTGGCTACGGAAGTGTCCCTATACCCACACGATCGCGGACGCGGCGTTTGCGCACGGAGACTTTACGCGCCCGAAAGCATGGAATTATATCCTCGGATGTGAGGATGCCGTACGGAACTTTCTCGCGACAGACGCGCGGCTTATGTTCTGTGGGCATACTCACCATGTCGCAATCTGGGAGCAGACGGAGGACGCACTCTTTCGTCCGAAGGGCGAGCTCTGTTTCCGTAAGCCCGCACGATATCCCGAGACGCGGCAGTTTACCCCGAAGGAGGCGAGTCGCTATATTATCAATGTCGGGAGCGTAGGCTATCCGCGAAAAGACTACTGCATTACTTACGGCATTTGGGATGAGGCGACGGACACCGTCGCGATTCGCCGCTTGCCCTTTGACTTTATTGGATACATCGCCTCTCTATTTAAGAATAAGGTCGCGTTTCCTTCTTGGCTAGCACCGATTTTACGGGCATTTGACAAGAAGTTAAGGGCACTAACTGCCGCGGAGTAACCCTTCCTTACTAGCTAAATAATTCCCCCTTACTGTCTCGCCTAGTGGGGTATGCGCAGGCGGTCTCTTACCCGATAGACCGCGGTCTCCAAGCCAATAGACCGCGGTCTCTTGAAGGAGTGCCAGTAAGAGGGGGTAAGTTCCGCGCTGGGACGAGGTTCGGGGGATACTAGAAACTGCCGCGCGGGCTAGTTACTCGGGTTCTGTTTGGGGGCTTGTTCTTTCGCGCGCCAGGCTGTCATGGACATCCCGTAGCGGGCACGAAAGCGCCGCGTGAGGTGCGGGAGCGACCCAAAGCCACTACTCGAGGCGACTTGTGCTATGGGGATGGAGGTGTTCTGTAAAAGCCGCGTTAACTCCGCGAAGCGCCGATTATCAATCGCTTGGGCGACGGTCTGGTTCTCTAATTGGCTGAAGCGCAGTTCGAGGAGCCGTTGGGAGACGCCTAACTCACGCGCGACATCCTGCGCCTTGAGTCCGTCCGTCGCATAGCGGTCGATATGCAGGAGTGCGCGGCGGATGAGTTGTGCGGCGGGGGTGGTGAACGAAGTTGACTCGCGCGGCACGACTTCCTTAAAGTCCCAAGTGAGGAGGTTCTTGTCGGTGTGGGCACCTAGCATCATCTGCTCGAGATGTGCCGCGATGAGTTCGCCTTCCTTCTCGGTCACATAACGGATGCTTGAGAGCGAGGGGATGGCATTTAGGCAGAGTATCTCGTCATTATCCGTCCCCAAGATCGCGACTTTGCGCGGCACATTGAGACCCGCGGCATCGCACGCGGCAAGTACGCGCGTCGCGATAAGGTCGTTCGCCGCATAAATGGCGCAGGGGCTCGGCAGGGAGGTTAGCCACTTGATGAGCGCACTCTCGTTATCAAGCGTGGTGTCTTTCGAGGGCGTAAAGATGTGGCACTTCTTGCCTTCCGCACGAATCGCCGCGACGAATCCCTTTTGGCGCCGCGTTGACCAAGTCTCCTTTAAGAAGGAAGGTACGAACCCAAACGCACGAAAGTCGCCTGCCGCGAGGAGGTGTTCCGCCGCGAGAGAGCCGATGCCTTCGTCGTTCATGTGGACGAGGTGCACCTTGCGTCCGCGCTTCACTTCGTGCGGGCAGACACTCTCCAGCGACACGATTGGCACCTTCGCCTCTATGAGGCGCTTCCAGAGGTCGCTACTCAGTTTTTGAAAGAGAATGAAGCCGTCCACCCCGTCCTTGCGGGCATTGGTGATTGTCTCGTCCGAGAAGTGGTCTTCGGTTTCGATAAGTTTAATGCGCCAGTTTCGCCCGTGGCGCAAGAAGCGCAGAATGCCTTCGAGGCGTGCACGCCCTACCGCGTTGTACATGCGTACAGCGACGACAACATTAAATACTCGCGCGGGAGTCTTAGGATTCCTCATCGTCATAAGAAGGATTATACCAAAAGTGCCGCGGCTTTTCTAGCCTCTTTTGAAGTGGCAGCGCCGCGCCGCGTAGATAAGGAGTGCTCCGCAAACATAGAAGAGCGCGAGCGAGCCTATGCCGACCGCCATAGAGACGTGCTCCTTCATAAGCCCGAGCACAGTCGGCGAAAGTGAACCGAAGATGAAGGCAATGCAGAGCATAATGCCGCACCCAGAAGCGTGGTAGCGCGGGTTTATTACATCCAGAAACGCCGCCATTAAGTTCGAATCATAAACGCCGCGGAAGAACCCAAAGAGCCCCATCGCCACACAGCAACAGATGAAGGAACTCGTGCCCGCCATCCAAAGGATGAAGGGGATCGCCCCCGTGAGCCCGAGGATGTTTACTTCCATACGAATAGACGGACGCCTACGGACGAAGTGGTCGCTAAAGCGGCTCCCGAGTATAACGCCAACTGCCGCGCCGAGATAGTGCCAAAGGACGGCGTTGAGCCCCGCGGCACCCTTTGAAATGCCGAAGCTCTCGCCGAGGTAGTCGGGCATCCAAATCTTAAACCCGACATCCACATAGACCATCATCCCGAGTCCGCACGCGAGACAAAGTGCCGCGGGGTTCATGACAACAGCTTTGAGGGCTTCACTTAAGCGCGGCTTATCTTGGGCGGCACCCGTCGTCTCGGGCGGCGTGTTCTTTAAGAAGAGTAGGAGGACGACTGCCCAGACGAGTCCGACACCACCAAAAAGGCGAAACACCCAGCGCCACCCCTCGTCGCTCCATCCCGCGAGCCAACCCGCGAGACCGCCGCACCCAACTATGCCCACATAGAGCCCGAGTTGTAAGATGGACATCGCCGTCGCCCGCGACTCCTTATGGAGTTGCGAGACGAGCGAGGTCGCCGAGGGATAGTAGAAGGTCTGCCCTACGCCATTAAGTACGCCGTAAGTGACGACTAAAAGCCCAATGGACGCGACAAAGCCCGAGAGGAAGATGCCCAAACAAAAGACGGCGACACCAATCGTGACCATCCACTTGCGCGAGAAGAGATCCGCCGTAAGCCCCGCGAACGGCACGCAGATTCCGTAGATGAAGGTAAAGACGGTACCGACGAGCCCAGCCGAAACAGCGTCCGCCCCCGTCGAAGCCATAATAGAGGTAAGAGAAGGTCCGTAAATCTGCCGCGTACCTTGTTGCAAAAAGAACGCGACCCATAAAAGCGCGAGAGCCGTCCATTTATAGCGACTTACTTGGGTAGGCATCTTTCTCTCTCCTCTATCTATACTTTATTAACCAGGCAGGCAAAGTCCGCCATCCACCATAATTGTCGCGCCGGTGATGTAGCGTCCCGCGTCCGAGGCGAGCAAAAGTGCCGCGCCCGCGGCATCCTCGGGTTGTGCCGCGCTATGGATAGGGATAGCCCGCAGGACTTGTTCGTTGTAGACCGGGTTCGCGAGCGCTTCTTTATTACGGTCAGTCGCGAAGACACCCGGGCATACATTATTGACAGTAATGCCTTCGGCGGCAACTTGCCGCGCGATGGAGCGTACGAGATTCTCTTGCGCCGCCTTTGACGCGGAGTAGATCGTCATCTCGGGATGCGGACGGCGTTCTTGCACGCTCCCCACCGTAATGAGTCGTCCCCAGCCCCGCGCCTTCATACGCGGATAGCAGAGTTGGAACAGCCGCAGTGTCGCGTGAAAGTTTACCTGCATCTGAAGGAGCGCTTCCTCCCGCGGCACTTCTAACCACGGACGCCGAAATTGTACGGACGCATTACAGACGAGGATATCGGGCGACTCGGGCAAGTCGTTTATGAGTTTATCCACAGCAACGGGGTCGCCCAAATCTGCCGCGACTTTTGCCGCGCTGGGGTCGAACTTTTGGACGAGACTCAGCGCCTCATCAAGTGCCGCTGACTCGCGCGAGCCATGCACAATTAAGTGCGCCCCCGCCTCGGCGAGCGCGAGGGCAATGCCGCGCCCAATGCCGCGCGCGGATCCTGTCACAAGGGCGGTATGCCCCACTAAAGAAAACTTTTCTTTAATCATTAGAAGTAGCCACCTTTCGCTGTGATTTGGTCAATGGTCTCACCGTTCGCCACCCACGAGAAAATCTTCTTCTCATTAGCGACTATCTCTTCTGCCCGCATGAGGACATCATACGCGATGGCGCGGGGGATAACGACGACACCGTCAATATCGCCGAAGACAACATCACCAGGCTTAATGAAGCACTTGCCAATCTTAATGGGGATTTGGTAGTGGGTAATTTGGCAGCGCGAGAGCGAGCCGTTGGGCATACGGTGCTTGTAGAAGACTGGGAAGGGCTTCTCAAGTATTTGCTTCGTGTCACGGATGTTGCCGTCAATTGCCGCGGCTTTTACACCCTTACCATACGCAGTCGCCGTCATTACGCCACCCCAAAGTGTCGCGTCCACATCGCCCGAGGTATCCCATAAGACGAAGTGGTTCTTGCCCATCTCGTCCAGCATCTGTCCGCGATAACTCATCTCGCCCGTAATCTTGCAGCAGGGTGCCGACTTAACGGTGAAGGCGAAACCCGCGACGACATCCGTGTCGCGCAGGGGGTGAATCTCGCAGGGGAGGGCTTGGTCGAGATAGCAGAACTCGCGCAGGACATCTGAGATGCACCCGGCGTACAACTTCTCATAACGCGCGAGCAGTTCGTCGTCCGCAATCGGGAAGGGCGTGAGCTCCACGGTTTCGCGTTCACGGATGAGCCGCTCGAGCTTCATCATCTTCGCTTCTTTTTGTAATTGATTCTCTTCGCTCATGATTACTTATACCTTTCTTTAAGCGGTTAGCTCCAGCGGCGGTCGTTCGCCCACTCCTTATCCCATTGGTCGGTCGGCGTCCAAGGTGGCGGGAAGTCCGCGCAGGCGTGCGCGGCAATGAGGTCTTCGTTGAGTTCGTCAATGCCAAGTCCGGGCGTCTCAGGTACCTTAATAAAGCCGCCCTTATACGAGAGCGTGGGCTTAACGAGGTCGCCCCACCACGGCACATCAACGGAATGCAGTTCAAGCGCCATGAAGTTGCGCGTCGCCGCGGCGACATGAACGGCCGCGAGGCAGGCGATTGGCGACTCCGCCATATGGAGGTTCATCTGTACGCCGTACTCCTCAGCCATGTCGCCGACTTTCTTCGTCTCAGAAATGCCGCCGCAGGTGAGTAGGTCAGGGTGCACAACCGCGAGCGCGTGGGACTCTAAAAGCGGACGGAAGTCCTCCTTAAGATAAATATCCTCGCCCGTCCCAAGCGGCGTTACCGTCGCGGCGTGGAGTTGCCGCCACTGCTCAACATTGCGCCAAGGGAGCACATCTTCCGCCCACGAGAGATGATATTTCTCAAGCCGCCGCAAGAGTTGCACGCAGTCCTCGTAGGGGATGTGCCCAAGGTGGTCTATCGCGAGCGGCACTTCCCAGCCAATGACTTCGCGCACATCCGCCATGTACTTCTCGAGATAGTCGAGTCCCTTCTCCGTGAGATGAAGCCCCGTATGCGCGTGCGCCGTCGTGAAAAGCTCAAACGCTTCGCCGCGCATACTGCGCGGGTCAATTGAGCCGTGCGGCGTTTGGACGACATGCTTCATCTTCTGCATGTAGTCTAGGTATCCGAGCGGCGCAATGAGCGTATCTTTAATGCCCGTAAGAAGCTCAATGCCAAGATCCATCTTTAGGAAGGTGAAGCCCATCGCCATGCGCGCGAGAAGTGCCGCGCCCATGTCGCGTCCGCCGCCCTCGGAGTCCGTATCACAGTAGCAACGGATCTCGTCGCGCCACTTGCCGCCGAGGAGTTGCCAAACAGGCACGCCCCACGCCTTGCCGCACAAATCCCAGCACGCGAGCTCAATCGCGCAAACGCCGCCCGCTTGCCGCGAATCGCCGCCGAATTGCTTTATGCGACGGAAGATCTTCTCGACATTGCACGGGTTCTCACCGAGAATGCGACTTTTGAGCATGGCCGCGTAAGTGCGGGAACTCGCGTCACGCACTTCGCCATAGCCCACGAGCCCTTGGTTAGTGTAAAGTTTCAGAAGTGTGCACCGCTTGGGCGCACCGTCAATATCCGCAAAGCGCATATCGGTTATGCGCAATGTCGACGGATTTATCTTGTTGATATTCATACGCTTAGTATCCTCACGAGACACTAATAGTATACACTATTCGCATTTGCTTTTGGCGCAACACTTTTTATGCTTGTAGCGCAAAAATTACGAAGGTGAAAGGGGGTAAATAAGGCAAGCTTTCGCTTAAAAAAGGGGGGGGCAAGGAAGGGTTTTTCAAAGCCCCGGCGGGCGTTTTCAAAGCCCCAGCGGGCGTTTGTTAAAGCGCGGCGGGCGTTTTTTAAAGCCGCGGCGGGCGTTTGTTAAAACCGGGCTAAGGTTTATTAGAAGCCTTAGCTCCTCTTTATCGTACCCTAGCCCTCTCGCTTACAAACTCTATCCCGATTTTTTAAAACCCTATCCCGATTTTAACAAACCGGGATAGGGTTTTCTTGTGGGCAGGCAGGGTAAAAAAAGGGCGGACGCACCGTTTCGGGTGCATCCGCCCTATAATAGTACTTTGGCTCGGTATATTTTACATGTTTACTATGTTACAGCCCTACTTGCCAAAGAGAAGAGCCCACCTCCCCCTATAAGTTGATTGCAGAAGGTACCCATGGTTAGTGCTTTGTTTACAAGCGCGGCGGAGAGCGCGCGCCAAACTGTAATTTACAATAGGCAGGGTTACAGTTTTATTCACAAGCGCGGCGGAGCGCGCACGCGCCAAACTGTAATTTGCAATAGGCATGGTTACTGTCTTACTTACAATAGTGAAGGCGCTCTCGGTCTTCTCTCCTACAAGTATAAGAGCAGTCCCAATACAACTAATAATACAACCGACAAGATACTTTAATATGTTCTTCATTTTAACTTATCTCCTTAAAGACGATACTAGTTTATCACATCAGTCATTAAAAAGCAAGTGTTTTTCGGAAGATTTCTGCTTAAAGTGAAACTTTTTTGCGAGGAAGCCTCGCTATCTGAGTAATCGCGGCACTTAGGGGGGGGCAGACAGGATTTACAGGATTAACATGATGAGGGCTCTTATTTATCTCACCGAGAGGCGCAGAGACGCAGAGTTTATAGCCGTGTAGAAATGTAGAGATGTAGAGCTTTCTACAACTCTACACGGCTAATATCTCCACCTCTGCGGACTCTGCGCCTCTCGGGTGAGATATCATAAAGAGGGAGGTAAAGTCTTTGCGTTAAAGGTCAAGAGTAGGGTTTAGCACCGAAGGTTGTGCTATTGGGTAGCGTCAACTATTACCCTACCTGGAGATAAGAATAATTGTCCATTTGGATAGATTTCTCACCCAGTTTGTCAATTGAAAAGTCCGTTCTCTAGATAATGGGGTGGTTTTTGATTTGCCAAATACTGTCCGCTTTCTAGCCTTTCATTTCGGCGCGATAT
>CAVCAF010000071.1:0-12355 GCA_963600185.1 Azospirillum sp. 51_20
AATCTTGCTTCTTCTTTCTTCCGTATAAACTGGAGGGCAACGCCATTAGTAGAAAGTGGGAAAGCAACATATTATTTGGGATCTGCCGATGCGCGTAGTGAGACTAATAATTCGTATGGACATGTTAAGGAAGGTAAGAATACCTTTATTGCCTTCTATGATCTTGACGATAATGGTGAGTATACAGCTGGTGAGCCTTATGGTGTTGCTCTGGGTGTTAATGTAGGTTGGAATACAGTTCCGCTTACAATCAATCTAACGGATACTTCGCCTGTCTTCGCGCGTATTAAGGCAATTAAGAGTGCTAATGACACTAGTGCCGTCGGTACAAATGACCGTACAGTCATTTGGGGCACTGAAGATGATTGCCCGCTCGTGACGAAATATGGCTTTACAGAAGGTACATCTTCAGGAGGTTCGCAAGAGCGTATTCGCGTCGTTCGTACAGCGATTGATGGGAACCCTCTTACGAAAGATGCATTGCATCGCGTCGTGTTAGATAAGGTTGTTTCTGCTTCGGCTGAATCTTACATCACAGAAGCGGATATCTTGAAGGACGCGCTTGACCTTGATTGGGATAATCTCGCAAAAGATATTGCGAGCGAATCGTCCTTAAGAGATACCTTAGCTGTAACAAGCGTCTGGTACCGTATTGTTATGGGTAATGGTGATATATCGAAAGCGTCAGGAATGCTTACCAATAATATAATGTCTGTATTCATTGCGCGTCGTTTTGATGGCAAAGCTGGCTATGCCGCAGCTAAACCTATAATTCTTACATCGGGTGATGTGAAAACACCACAGCCGACATTTAAGTGGCGGCTTACGAATGATGCGCTTAATTCTTATACGGCGTTTCGTGTGTGGGTTTATGCGGAAGACGGCAAGACGCTCGTTTGGGAATCGGACTACGAACCAATGCCCCCGCGTGTGTGGGACTCTAAGCTCCAATGCCACACTTATACATGGCAACCGCCGCTTTATGCGGATGCTCTCCTGCCTGATGGTTCTAATGTCTTTGAAAACGGCAAGAACTATCAATGGAAAATTGAAGTGTATAACGCAAAGTTCAATCCTCAATATAATAAAACGATGACGCGTAATCCTTCAGACCCCGCGACATTC
This sequence comes from Azospirillum sp. 51_20, assembly GCA_963600185.1. Lineage (GTDB taxonomy): Bacteria > Verrucomicrobiota > Kiritimatiellia > RFP12 > UBA1067 > UBA1067. The sequence continues at coordinate 1,126 of CAVCAF010000071.1, forward strand.
TTTATGAATGTTCTAACGAATAGTGTGGATTATGGTCAAATCAATCTCGCTGTTCGTTATTACGGGCCTGATGTTGTCGCGGCGAATGGTAAGATCCGTATTCAGGCATTTACTTCTGCCGACTTTACGGGTTCACCTGTTGCCGAGGGCTATGTCTACAATATGGACGATATTGCTTCTACAAACGCTCTAACGACAAATGCACGCATAATTGGTCTTGAGCAGGGCATCTATTATATTCGTGCCTTCATAGACACGAAGACTCCTTCGCAGGAGAAGTTTGACGGCCAGTTCGCCGCGTGGAAATCGTGGGGGATTGTTTGCAATCGTGACGATAAATTAGCGAAGATCTATGTCCCGAAACCCGTGACGATTAGTTCGCGTGTGGGCATTTCGCCGACGATACCGCTTTATATTGAAGATTGCGATACCGATCACGACATGTTGCCTGATGCGTGGGAAATGCAAACGAAGGGCAACCTAACGAGCTTAACAACTTCTTCGCTCGATCAAGTTCTGCCAGGTGGCTTCGCGATGCAAGAATCTTTAACGAAGAAGATTGATGCATCGGGGACTTTGCCAAGTGGGCTCTCCGCTATAATGCGAACCTCGCTTTCAAGCCCTTATGTCGCGGCATTCTTGATGGATGTGTCGAGTGATCCGGATACGGCTGTTGCGGCTCTTGCGTCAGCTACTTCTGAACTTGATACAGAAGAAAGTTCGGTAGTCATAACGAACATCGCCATTGATTCTGAGAAGAACGAAGTTGTTCTTGATTATGCTACTGATTTGCAGACGGCATCCGAGACGCTTGCCTCGCGGATTTATTCGTTTGATACAAAGAATCTAAATCTTATCTTGTGGCGAACGGACTCTCTTGGTGAGGACGCGAGCTGGTATCAAGCCAGCGATCCAATTTCGATAGACTTCGATACGGAAAGCGGGTCTGTCTCCGTTGCACTGCCAGAAGATCAAGATCTGACAAGCGGGTTCTATAAGGTCACGGTAGAGAAGGCTAATTAAAAATGGTAAAGAAAGAAATTCGTAAGGTACTCGTAGTAAACTCGGGGTCGAGCTCGCTCAAATATCAATTATTTGATATGAAGACGGAGACGCGTCTCGCGAAGGGGCTCGTGGAGCGTATTGGGGCGGGTGGCCCTAAAAACCACGCCGCCGCGCTTGAGAAGGTGGTTGCTGACCTGGGGCATCCCAAAGATATTGACGCGATTGGACACCGCGTTTTACATGGGGCGGAAGTCTTTAAAGATTCCGTCCTTGCAAACAAGGCTAATCTCGCACAGATGAAGAAGCTCGTGAAGTTTGGACCTTTGCATATGCCTGCTAACCTCGGCGGCATTGCGGCGTGTGAGAAGATCTTCAAGGGTGTTCCTAATGTAGCCGTTTTTGATACGGCGTTTCACCAGACAATGCCTGAATGCGCGGCACGCTACGCGATTGACCCTAAGTATTACACGAAGTATGGTATTCGTAAGTATGGTTTTCATGGTACGAGTCATAAGTTTGTCACACTTGCGACCGCCTCGTATCTTAAGAAGCCTCTCGCAAAACTCAATCTCGTGACCTGCCACCTTGGGAATGGAAGCTCCCTCGCCGCTATTAAGGCTGGCGAAGTTGTGGATACAACCATGGGGCTTACACCTCTCGCGGGACTTGTAATGGGGACGCGTTGCGGCGATATTGACGCGGCGGCGGTACTCTCCATCATGAAAGACGAACATCTTTCTATTGAGGCGACGGATGACCTTCTCAATAAGAAGTCGGGGCTTCAGGCGGTCTCGGGTGTCACGGGGGGTGATTGTCGCGATATTTGTAGTCGTGCAGACGCGGGCAATGAACGCTGCGAACTCGCGCTAGAGATGATGGCGTATCGTACAGCACTCTATATTGGGGCGTATAATACGATAATTGGTGGCGCGGACGCTATTATCATGACGGGCGGTATCGGCGAGAATTCAACTGAGGTGCGTGCGCGTATTATCTCGCGTCTTAGTGCGCTAGGCATTAAACTAGATAAAAAAGCGAACGCGAAGATTCATGGCGTAATCGGGGTTCTTTCCACAAAGGATTCTAAGATTCCTGTTGTTGTGCTCCCCACGAACGAGGAACTCATGATTGCACGGGATACCGTTCGCGTACTTTTGCAGAAGAAATGATTTGAGGTTTAGTTTAAAATGAATGCAATTCAGGCTATAATTGAGAAAGCGTCAAAGTTAAATGGGACAATTGTGCTCCCAGAGGGTATGGATCCGCGTGTCATTACGGCGGCATGCGCATGCGTAAGTCGTCGTATTTGTACGCCTATCGTGCTCGGTACACCCGCGGAAATTGCGGCGGCGGAAACAGCCGCGGGCTTACGCTTGGCGGATAAGGGCATTAAGACGATAGATTATACTCTAGGCGATGCAGAGCTTGCGCAAGCCTATTTTGAAGCATGGAATGCGAAAGAGGCGCGTAAGCCCGCGGAAAAGCAAAAACTTATTGATCTCGCGACAGCGGAAGAAACACTTAAATCCAAACGCATTTATTTTGGTGGCATGATGGTACGTCTCGGGCGTGTGGATGGTCTCGTCGCGGGGTCTATCGCGTCCACGGGCGATATGCTTCGCGCGGCGTTTCATACCCTAGGCACACAAAAGGGCGTTAAGACGGCGAGTTCTTGCTTCTTACTTGATCTTAATAAGCCAACGCCAGCAGGTGATACGGTTCTCGCGTTTGGCGATTGCGCCGTGATACCTGACCCGACAGCCGAACAACTCGTGGATATTGGTCTTGCCACAGCTGAAACTTATCGTAATTTGACGGGCTGTGAACCGCGTGTCGCTTATTTGAGTTATTCGACGAAAGGATCCGCTGCAGGCCCCCTTGTGGAGAAAGTGCAGAAGGCCGTTGAGTTCGCACGCCCCCAATTTGCCGCGCGTGGAATTAAGATGGATGGCGAGATGCAATTTGACGCGGCGCTTGTACCAAGCGTGGGCGAACTCAAGAATCCACATGGCGAGATTCAGGGTACAGCGAATGTCTTTATTTTCCCTGATCTTCAAGCTGGTAATATTGGTTATAAGATAGCGCAACGCCTTGGTGAGGCGACCGCCATTGGTCCTAACCTTCAGGGACTCGCGAAAGCGATGAATGACTTGTCGCGGGGTTGTAGTGCGGAAGATATTGTTGGTACGGTCTGTGTGACGCTTTTGCAGTCCGTTTCAAAGAAGTGAGGTTTTTAGATTGACTATGACGAGAGAACAACAACTAAAGCGTGCGGCGGAAGTCTTCGACATTGAGATCGAGGGTCTTAAGCGTGTACGCCAATCGCTTGGTACGAGTTTTACGGATGCGATAGAGCTTATGCTCGCGTGCGTAAAGAATGAAGGCATAGTTGTTGTGACAGGTGTTGGTAAGAATCTCGCGATAGCGGAAAAGATGAGTGCGATTTTCGCTTCTACGGGGACGCGCTCAATAGCGCTTAACCCTGTGCAAGCAATGCACGGTGATCTTGGCATGGTCTCCCCGCGTGATATTCTTATTGCGCTTTCCTTTTCTGGTGAGTCGGATGAGATCTTAAAGCTTGTCCCAGCTGTTCGTCGTCATGGGCTAAAAGTTATTTCGCTTACGGGCAAGCCTGAGTCGACCCTCGCGCACCTGAGTGATATCCATCTTGAGATTCCGTGTGGTAAAGAAGCGTGCCCATTTGGTATGGCACCGACCAATTCTACAACGGCGACTATGGCGATGGGTGACGCGCTCGCGATGGTGATGATTGATGCACTGCAATTTGATATCTCAAGTTACGCGATGAATCATCCTGCGGGAGCAATTGGACGCGCACTCGTCTTGAAGGCGACGGATGTTATGCGTACAGGCGATCGTCTCGCAAAAGTCTCGCCTAAAGCGACGGTTATGGCATCTTTGCTCGCCATGACGCGGGCGAAGAGTGGTTCTGCCGTCGTGGCGGATGAGGCGGGACTCTTGCTTGGGATCTTTACGGATGGCGACTTTCGCCGTGCGGTTTCCCGTGAAGGTGTTGACGCGTCACAAGTCTTACAAGATGAGGTCGCGAAATATATGACGCGTAATCCCCAATCCGCCGCGGCGGACGCGTATGCGGCAGAATTGCTGAAGACCTTTGAAAGCCGCCACATTGATGATTTGCCCGTGTGTGATGCCGCGGGGCATGTTGTCGGGCTTGTGGACATACAAGATTTGCCTAAAATGAAAATCCTCTAATGAAAGGAATAAAGTCATGAATGCTAAGTCTATGCTTATGGTAGTAGCCGCCCTTTCTGTGGCGCTTACAACACTCGCGGCACCGCAACGCACTACGAAGGGGCGCACCACACGCGCGGCGGATGCGGATGAAGAAACAACCGTTTCGGGCAAGGACGCGAAAATTACGATTGACCAATTCCCCAAAACAGGGCGTTCTTCAACCTTAATGGCGCCCATGCTTCAGGGGGCTTCTATTATTGGGCAGTGTTATTCTAAGCCTCGTAAGTGGATTGTGCTTGAGGCGAAATATTCTACATATTCGAAATGGCAAGACCAACTCACTTTCACTTGGCATGTTCTTCTTGAGACGAAGAGCGCGACTGAGAAGGATAAGACCGATAAAATCGCGCCCTATTCATATTTCTCTACATCCGTCACCTATGCGAACATCCCCAAAGGCACTCATGCGGCAAGCGTCTGCTTACATCCTTCCTATCTTGAGCGTTATGGTGAGCCAAAAGCAATTGGTCTTGTGATTGCGAATAAGGATGGCACCATTCTCGCGGGTGATTGCGAGAGCGAGATTAAGGGTATTAAGTCGCATCCGAAATCGCTCGAAGAAGCGTTTTGGAATAATCAAGAGATTATGAACATGCAAGACAAGGCGGGCGAACTTATGATTGAGCGTCGCCAAGGCCTTCAAGATCGTTCTAAGACAATTTGGGCGCTTGTTAACCCCAACGACTACGAAATGGTGGTGCAGTAATGGCGAAGAAACATCTAGCGCTGAATATTGGTACATCAGGGCTGACATTGGCGGAGTATGCCGTCAATGCCAAGGGTGCACTGACGCTTCTTGCGTATGGCACGGCTTCGTTTGATATGCCGCTCGAGGCGGAAAACGCGTCAACCGTCATTCCGCCTGCCCTATTGAGTATTGTGCGTGAGAAGGGCATTCGTCCAGGTAAAGTCGCTTTCGCCGTCCCTGGCCAGATGGTGTTTCAGCGGTTCGCGACAATTCCCGCGGCGGGAGGCGCTGAGAAGCTTGATCAGCTTGTTCATTTTGAGATGGAACAAAACATCCCCTTCCCGATGGACGAGATGATTTGTGACTATCAAGTACTTGGCGAAACGACGGCGGGCGATACAGCCGTTATGATTGCCGCGGCGAAAACCGAGCAAATAGAGGCGATTGCGAGCGCGATTACCGCTACGGGCTTCACGCCTATTTTGGTGGATACGGAACCTTTCGCGCTCATGAATGTCGTTAAGGCAATAAGTCAAGATCCGTCCGCCTGCGTACTCTTGCTCGATATTGGCGCGAAGACGACTTCCTTCTTGATTGCGGAAGGCGAGAAACTCTATACGCGCTCAATTCCTTTCGCGGGTCAGACAATTACTAAAGAGATCGCCAACGCTCTTGGTTGTTCTTTTGAGGAAGCAGAAGCGTACAAGTGCGCGAATGGTTATGTCGCGGCAGGTGGCGTTGTGGAAGATCCCGACCCTACGCGCGACCGTGTTTCCAAAGTATGCCGCGCGGTACTTACACGTCTTACGGCGGAAATCTCGCGCTCTGTTAATTTTTATCGTAGTCAACAAGGTGGCTCAGTCCCTGTTCGCCTTTATCTCGCGGGTGCGGGCACTCTTCTTCCCCAAGTGGACGCATTCCTTAGCGAGGCGCTACAAATTGAGGTGGAATATCTAAACCCCTTTAATGTGGTCGCGACGGCATCAACACTGGGTGCGAACGCGCTGGAGGCGGACGCTATTCCTCTCGCGGTTACGACGGGTATTGCGTTGCATTATGCGCAGGTGGCGGCGATACAAATTAATCTGATTCCTTCTTCGCTTGTCGCGAGTCAAGTTGAGTCGGCACGGATTCCCTTTGCCGCGGTGGGTGCGATTGCGCTTTTAGGTGCACTTGTTCTTGGCTTATTAACCATTTATAAGGCGAACACATCACTTGCGGAGCGCCAAGAAGAAGTTTCTGCCGAAGTGCAAAAACTGAGCGCGATGGATAAGCGCATTAAAAAAGCACAAGCAGAGGAAGCGGCTGTTCAGAAGCAGGCGGAAGATCTTAGCGCGCTTATCGCACGGCGTGCGGCATTAATTGAGCGCTTTAATCTTGTGCGCCAAGCCCTGGGTGATGAACTCTGGATTGATAAGTGGGATGGTGACGCGACTTCGGCGCGCGTCACGATTCGGGGCTGGAAAGATCGTACCGAGAAGTTCGTGGCGCGTTATGCTGCGCGGAACGAAGGCGCTAAGCGGACGACTCCCGAGATAGTTGTCTCTCAAATAAAAGCTTCATCTATTGTTAAGCCTGAGTCCGTTAAGGTTACGGATATGTCCGTTCTAGGAAAGGGTGATGTTCTTGAGCAATTTGTTGTGGAGATGTCGTTTAAATGAAAAAGACTAAAATAATACTTGCCGTTATTGGCGGAGTTGCGCTTCTCGGCGTGCTCGTTATCGGTTGGCTTATGTTTAACGCCTTTTCAACGCGGTCTGAAGTAGCGGAAGAACTCGCCTCAGACGAAGCGAGTCTAACGCGATTTACTTCGGCGAAAATTGCGCCAACGCTCGCCTCATTAAAACAAGTTGAGACGAATAAGGCGGTGCTCGCGAATTGGTTTGCGACAACCCGTGCGGCAGTGTCGGTTGGCGATCGTGCGAGTGACCCTGCGCAGACGGACGCTTCTTTTAAGAGTAAGATGATTGACGATGCGCGTGCGCTTTCCGCCTTGCCAGGAGGTGTCGAAGGTAAGATTGTTAAGGAGAACTTCGGGTTTGGCTATAACGATTTTATTACAGGTGGTAAGATGCCCACGGTAAATGAGCTGCCCGAACTTCAGTGTCGGTGGGCGGATATTGTGACGCTCGTTAAGCTTTTTGCGGCAAGTGGCGTAAAAGAAATTGTTGAGGTCGCGCCGTTAGCATCCGATGCGCCTAAAGAAGACGCGGCATCCGCGCGCGGTAAGCGTCCAGCGAATCGCGCGAAGGCGAAGGAAGTCGCAGAAGAGGATACAATTATACGCCGTGGATACGCGTTTAAACTTCGGGCGGATGCCCCTGCACTTATTCGTGTATTGAATGCGTGCGCGGCAGATAAGCGTTTTATGCTTGTTGATGCGCTTAGCTTCTCGCGTGCGGAAGATGAGATCGCGAGCCGCATAGGCGAGTCTAATAAGTCCGCTCAAGAAAATGAGGGGCGGCGTAGTCGTCGTCGCCGTGCGTCTGCCGCGACGGAATTTGCGGAATCGAGCGCGGCAGAAGTGTCTCGCAAGGGACTTGTTATAGATCCGACGACGGTCGCGCCGTTTGTGGTAACTTTACGCGTCACGACGGTGGACTTTGGTTCGCACCAAGTTGAGAAGAAAGAGGAGGTATCGAAATGAGTAGGGTTAATACACAAGGAGGTCTTGCCGCGCGTTGGGATTGGCTCGTCGCAGGTTTGGGCATTCTTTTATTGATCGCCTCTGGCGTTATCTTCATCCTTATGGGGGGTGCAGAAACTGAAAGTGCCAGCAGCACCTCGAAGCTTAATACCAAGAAGATAGGGGTACAAGCGGTCGATGAAGCGCCTTATATTACATGCGCAAAAATCTATCGTGAGCCCGGACGCATTCTTGAGCCCGCGGCGGATCGCGGCAGTTATCTCGCGTCTGAGACACGCGTCTTTTGTCAGCAGGGCGACCCAACGGATAAGCGTGTTGCCTGTGCGCGTCCGATTCCTTTCGGTCTTGAGAAGTGTCCCTATTGTGGCGTTGTCCAACCTAAAGAAGAAAAGCCTTTGTTGGACTCTGACGGCGACGGTATGCCTGACGAGTGGGAGATTCAATATGGGCTTGACCCGAAAGATCCTGCCGACGCGAATAAAGATAAGGATGAAGACGGCTTCACAAATCTTGAGGAGTTTTTGGCGAAGACGGATCCTACTGATTCCGCCTCTCATCCTGATTATCTTGATTTTCTTAAGATTGAGCCGCCGCTTAAACAAACCTTTATGCCATTCTATTTTGTGAGTGCGCGTGAAGTGCCTGCGGGCGTGAAGCTTGATTTTAAGGATCCAGCGCGAATGAAAGAATATGATCGCGGCATTTATTCTGTCCTTGTCGGGGAAGCGATTGGTAAGACAGGTTATGTACTTAAGAAGTATGACCATAAGATAAAGAAAATCCCGATTAAGGGTAGTAATGTCTCACGCGAGAAAGATGTCTCCGAGGCACTCGTGGAGCGCGTCGCGGATGGCAAGAAAATTACGCTCGTTAAGGACGCACGGCAAACCCCCGTTGAAACGCAAGTTAAGCTCGTTTTTTCACGTGAGGGCGGTAAAGAGTTCATGGCTATTCGTGGGAGCGAGATTGACTTGCACGGCATGCTTTATCGTGTAAAAACAATTGATAAACTAGGCTCGACTATTCAAGTAGGCATTGAGACCGTGCAAACGGGGGATGTGCGTGTTTTAAAAGAAACACTTGATTAGTCAGCGTAGATTCGCTATAATGTAAAGCAAAGTGGCTAAGAGGTTAAGTATGATAAAGTTTGAGAATCAGTTGGTGTTCACAGCACTAATCGCGATTTGCGCGTTTGGTAGCGTAGCTGTCGCTCAAGATGATTTGGATGATTTGTTAAGTGATCTTGAGTCCGATAAAGTTGAAACGCCTGTACCTGCAAAAGAAACGGTAACGACCGAGAAGGCAGAGCCTGTGGCGGAAGAGAATGCTACAGAAGAAGCACCCGCGGAACCTGCCGCAGAGGCTAAGGCTGAAGAAGCGAAGGCTGAACCCGCGCCTGAAGCGGATGCTGAAGAGAAGGTCGCAGAGAAGAAGGCGGGAGATACGCCCGTTGAGGCTACAGAGGAAGAGAAGACTGAAGTCGCGAAAGCCGAGCCTGCGTCTACAGAAGAAGCGCAAGAGAATGTTGCGTCTACAAAAGTCGATACGACAAAAGTCTCGAGCGCCCTTAACCTCTTAGACGAACTCGCGGCGGAAGAAGAAGGGGGCGAGGCCGCTCCCGCCGAGACGACGGATGTCGCGGCGAATATTGTGCCAAAGGCGATCTCTACTAAAGCTACAAAGGTTGCAACAAGTCCTGACGCAGAACTTTTAGCCAATATTCGTACGACGGAAAAGTTGCGTCGCGAAGCGTATAATGCGCAAGCCCAGCGTGAGATAGAAGAAGCGCGTCAGGCGATGGCAACTCAAGATTATCGTCTAGCCGCGCGACATTATGGTAACGCATCAAGTTTACTGAATGATAGTCAAGCGTCCGTTGAAATGCGCCGCGAATGTGAGCAAGGTGTTGCGGAATGTATGTATCGCGCGGCACTTCAAGAGGATAAGATTGGTCGTCGTGATCGCGCCCTTAAATTGATGGCGAAGGCTCTTGAATTGCGTCATCCACGGGCGCGTCGCCAGTATGAAAAATGGATAAAAGAAGGCGACCCTGCGAAAGAAGTCGTTGATGTCGCCGCGATTAGCCACCGTAAGAATGAGACGGACTATAAAGACGCGCGGACGAAGACGCTCCGTCACCTTAAGCGTGCGCGGCAATATCTCGCGACGCGCGAATTGAGTAAGGCACTTGATGAGTGCGAACTTGTGCTGGTTGCGGATCCTTACAATCAGGAAGCCATTCGTGTGCGCAACGCGATTCAGAAGAAGCGCCATACGATTCTTATGCAGGAACGCGCGGCAACACGCGAGGGCATGATTGCGGATGTGGACGAGGCGTGGCGGCCTGTTTACGCGGTAGACGCGCGTGAGATTGCGGAAGCCTCGGCTCAAACGCTTAAGTCCTCAACGGGTGGCGACCCCGAGCGGTCTATTGAGCAATCGATTATTAAACGGATGAAGGAGATGCGCCTCCCCTCGATCTCCTTTAAGCCGCCCGCGACCATTATTGACGCGGTGGAGTTCTTTAGGACGGCTTCAAAAGATTATGACCGCCCTGAAATTCCCGTTGAACAGCGTGGCTTTAACTTCGTCTTGAAGACCCCGACGGCACTTCAGGCTTCCGCAGACGCAGGCGAGGCAGCGGATGATTCGGGTTTTGGCTCAGATGAAGAGGCGGCTCCTGCCGCGGGTCAGGCGGGCGTTCCCGTGATTCCGATGATTGCCGTGAGCAACATTTCGTTCTATGACGCGCTAAAGCAGGTTTGCGAACTCGTGGGCTATAAGTTCAAAGTACAAGGCTCTATCGTCATTGTTATGCATAAGAACGCGTCGACGGACGAGATGGTCACGCGCTCCTATCCTGTGCTTTCATCCTTTATGGATCGTATGTCGAGTGCTTCTAGTGATATGAAGGAAATGAAGTCCTCGGGCTTTGGTGGCGGTTCGCGCAGTAGCGAGACCGAGGGCGAAGAGAATCAAGAGAAGGATTGGAAGGAATTCTTCTCTCTCCTCGGTGTCCAGTGGCCAGAGGGATCCTCCATTATGTACATTAAGACGATTGGTAAGCTCCGCGTCAAGAATACATACGAGAATCTGGCTGAACTTGAGCAGGCACTCACTGAAATGAATGCCGACCCGAAGCTCATAGAAATTGAAGCGCGCTTCGTTGAGGTCTGCCAGGAAGATTTGAACTCCCTTGGTTTTGAATGGATTCTTAATAGCGATTATGCGCTTGGTCTCAATCGTCACCTAGGTAAGGCTCTTGGCATTAACCCAGGTACTTTTAATGCAGGAACAACAAGTTCTTCAGGGAGCAGTGGTAATACTGGTACAAGTGGTAGCGCTATAGGTACATGGGGCGGCACTACTACGCAACCCGATAGTAGCACTTCGGGAAGTGGTTCTGGTACTACAACGACGAGTTCCTCAACTTCTGGTGCAAGTTGGAGTCGCGCTTCGGGTAAGCGAAATGTGGGCATTAGTTCTTTTGGTGGGGATAGCTCGAACTTCTCAAATGGTAGTCGTTATCTTTCAACGGATAGTAACCACATCTCGGGTGAGAGTAAGTCTACGAATGACCGCTTTATGAAGGTGAATGCGTTCCTCGGAAG
>CAVCAF010000072.1:0-12252 GCA_963600185.1 Azospirillum sp. 51_20
GCGTAAGAGGGGGTGCCGTTTCTACTGTCTCGGGGTGCCCGAGACAGTGTCTCTTAGGCGGAGCGTTTCCGCTCCGCAACCTAACGCCCCCACCCCGATGTGCCGCGGTGAGTGCCCAGTAGGTCCGTGAGGTTAGGTTGCGAAGCGGAAACGCTTCGCCCGCCCCCACCGTCGCCGCGGCGTAATTTACGCTAAGTTTAACGCAACTTTGATCTTTGACAATTGAATTAAAGTCCGAAATATGGTAAAATACGCGGTATGAGCATGACGATAGAAGATATTCCCGCGGTTAATCGGGCACTCAAGAAGGCGTTTCAAGCGCATTCCGCGCCCATTATTGAGCTTATTGAGGCGCAGACGCGCGATCCGTTTTGCGTGCTTGTAGGGACGATTCTCTCGGCACGCACGAAGGATGCCTGCACGGCGGGTGCTGTGAAGCGGCTTTTCGCGACGAAGCGCGGCACAATCTTCACACCCGCCGATCTCGCGCGATTGACGATTCCTGAGCTTGAGAAACTCATCTATCCTGTCGGGTTTTACCATGACAAGGCGCGGCACTTACAGGCACTCCCCGCGGCACTTCAGGCGAAGTTTAACGGCGTTCTCCCGCACACCGTCGAGGAACTTTGTGAATTGCCAGGTGTTGGACGCAAGACCGCCAATCTCACGGTCGCCGTGGGTTTCAACTTGCCCGCCATTTGTGTTGATGTCCATGTCCACCGTATTTGTAATGGACTTGGACTCGTCCATACAAAAAAGCCTGTGGAGACTGAAATGGCACTTCGCCGCATCCTCCCCAAGCGGTATTGGAAGACATGGAACAGCTACCTCGTTTCCTTCGGGCAGACGCGGTGCGACCCTGTACACCCAAAGTGTGCGGGGTGTCCGTTAACTCAATTCTGCGAATTGCCGCGCCGCCAAATACAAAGCCGCGTCTTACCGTAAGTGCGGTCGCGCAAAAGTTCCCAGCCGGGTGTTTCTTCCGCCTTCTGGACGGCTGTCATCTCGGCGATAAAGAGTCCGCCCACTTTCACGACATTCTGCCGTGCGAGTGTCGCGAGGACATTGGCGTAGCCCTTCTCTTCGCCGAGCGCATAAGGCGGGTCAGCGAACGCAATATCAAAGCCGTCGCCCGCATAACTGCTGAGCCAGCGATAAACATCGGCGCTCACGACATCCGTCCGTACCGTCGTACCTTTGGCGATGAAGGCGAGATTTTCGCGCAAGGTCGCGATATGGCGACGGTTAGATTCCACAAAAGTGACGCGCCCCGCGCCGCGTGAGAGGGCCTCCAGCCCCACCGCGCCTGAACCTGCGAAAAGGTCAAGAAATGCCGCGCCCGCCAGCTCTGGGTAAAGAATGGAAAAGAGTGCTTCCCGCACGCGATCTTGCGTCGGACGAATGCTATCCGACCGCGGCACTTTTAGGGTGCGTCCGCCCGCTATCCCGCCCGTTATCCTCACGGCGTATACTCCGCGCAATTGCCCGCCGTCTCCCAGACGCGCACGGCAGAGAGTCCCTTCACGCGTGGCGCGAGGCACTCAAAGAAGTGTCGCGCGAGATTCTCCGCCGTCGAGCGATAGGGTAAAGGCACGGTGCGCAGACCGTTCTTCTCAACGACCGCGGCAATTTCCTTCTCGCCTGCGCTCGCTGTTGAGTAGATGAAAGCGTGATCAAAGCGTGCGAGGATTACTTCCTCAAGTATCGCCTTAAGATCCTTAAAGTCAATGACCATATCTGCCGTCGCCTCGGCATCTTGGGCAACCGAGACATCCACGCGGTAGGTGTGACCATGCAGGTTCTTGCAAAGCCCTTGGTGGTTCGTCAAGATATGCGCCGCGTCAAAAGTTACGGTCTTAGTAACAGTCGTCATACTTTGGGCTCTTCGGACATAAGACGAATAAAGTTCGCGGGCGGTGGGCAGGGACGGAAGTCTTTGAGCGACACGAACGCGTGGCGCGTAAAGCCACTTATAAGGACTTTCTCCTCGCCTTTACGGCGAATCTCGCAGGCGAGCTCAATACGCACGCCCTTCTGCGCCTGCACCCAGCAGGAGATTTCGAGTAAGTCATCATAGCGTGCACTCGCGTGGTAGTTGCACTCGGCGTGCGTTACAGGCAGTCCCCACCCTTCCGCCTCACATTCCTTATAGGTATAGCCAATCGCGCGCATAAACTCATTGCGTGCACGCTCAAACATCACGAGATAATTGGCGTAGTAGACAACGCCCATCATATCCGTATCCGCATAAGGTACGCGGTACTCCATTACATATTTCTTCATAGCTCAATTGCTCCTTGTCTTAAAATCTCTAGTTCGCCCTTCTCGGTCACGCGTACGACTGTAGAAGCGACCCCACCCGGTGAAACGCCGTCATTAATAACGAGATCTGCCGAGAGCCCCACTTCGCGCAACGCTTCCGCGGCATCTGTCGCAGGACGCTTACCTGAAAGATTCGCACTCGTCACACGAAGCGCCCCGCCACATTTCGCGAGCAAGCGCCGCGTCCACGCGTGGTCAGGGACGCGCAGTCCCTCATTCTTAACAATGAGCGTGAGGGCTCCTGGCCAATAGTGCGCGGCGAGTTTCTCTGCCGCATCGGGGAAGCCGCCCACAAATGCCGCGGCGGCGACGGCATCCATCGCCAGTAGCGCGATAGGCTTATGCTGTTCGCGTCCCTTTATCGTGTAGAGAGCCTCAACTGCCGCGGGGAATGCGGGGTGCGCGGCAAGTCCATACACTGTATCGGTCGGGATGACGACGACACCGCCGCGATTGAGAATCGCCGCCGCTTCTAAAAGCCCCTCTTCAGAACTCGCGACAAGTTTCATTTAAGACGCGACTCCAATAGATAAACCGCGAGCTTAACGAGTGCGCGGCATGGCCACGCGTCTTTCTTCGCCAAAAGTTCGCGGCAAATAAGCGAACCCGTGCGTGCCGTAAACGCCGCGATAAACTCCTTCACGCGCGGATACACCGCCGCCTTATCAGGTCCGTACTTAAGCCCCAGCAAAAGTGCCGCGCTCGAGACGGTGCCGCAAACATCGCCGTTGCCGCCAATGCCACCACCGAGTCCGCAGGCGAGCTTAAGCCCCAGTTCAAAAGGGATGCCAAAGTCTTCCGCGAAGACACCCATAACCGCCTGCGCACAGTTGTAGCCGTGCGCATGAAGTTCTGCCGCGCGGACGACCCGCGGCGAACGCTCCATCTCTTCTAGTTCCGTCATAGCGACCACTATTATACCACACTTCGGACGCGAAAACCATAGAAAACAACCTTTTTTGCACCTTTTTAGTCCCGAAATGCACTTTTTTGAAGATTTCGCTTGCATTCTCGTGTCAAATAGTGTAGAATAGTGTCAGAAAATGTCAAGAGTAGTCTCGGAGAATGCCGCAAAGTCGGCTGTGGAGCGTTCCGCGTCAGGTGTCCTGATGGGACGCTACGAGCACGCACTGGACCCCAAAAAGCGCTTTACCATCCCAAGTGAATGGCGCGCGACGATGGGGAACCCAGACTATGTCTATGTCATGCCCGACCCGACAGAGCAGTGCCTCAACCTCATCCCGAAGACGGAAATGGAGTCGCGCCTTGAGAAGTTGCGCGAGAAGGCACTCTTCGACCCCGCGCTAAACCAAGCCTACCAAACCATTGGCGCAAACGCCGAGCAACTCGCGCTCGACTCCCAAGGACGCATCCGCGTCAGCGATAAGTTCCTGAAGTTCGCCAATCTAACGACTTCCGTCGCCCTCGTCGGCGCGGTACGCATGATTAAACTATGGAATCCGTCGGCACTCACGCCTGAGGATAAGGTTGACCAGACGGCACTCAGTGCCGCGCTTACGAAGGTGGCGTTCTAACTCATGGCGACCTACCAACATAAGAGCGTCCTTCTCGAGGAAACGATCCACGCGCTAAAGCCAAGCGAAGGCAAGGTCTTTGTGGACGGAACTCTCGGGCGGGCTGGGCACACAAGTGCCCTCCTCGCGGCAGGTGCTCGCGTGATTGGTATTGACCGCGATGAACAAGCCCTCAGCGAAATTGCCGCGGCACATAAAGGCGACCCCACCTTCACGCGGCTAACCGCCATCAAGGGCACCCATGGCAACCTCGCCGAAATTGCTCGCGCGGCAGGCTACAGCGAAGTGGACGGCATTCTACTTGACCTCGGCGTATCAAGTCCCCAATTGGATGATGCCGCGCGCGGATTTAGCTTCCAACATGAGGGACCCTTAGATATGCGTATGGACCGCGCCCAAGGCCTCAACGCCGCCCAATTCCTAAATACCGCGACCGAAGAAGAGCTCGCGGATACTTTCTGGCAACTCGGCGAAGAACCCAAAGCGCGGCGCATCGCACATGCGATTGTCACCGCACGCGAAAAAGGCGTGAAGTTCGAGACAACGACGCAACTCGCCACCTTCGTAGAAAGCATTATCGGGCGCAAAGGCACCCACCACCCCGCGACCCGCGTCTTTCAAGCCTTGCGCATGAAGCTGAACGATGAATGCAACGAACTTCTAAAAGCACTCGCGGGAGGACTTGAAGTCCTCAAGCCCCACGGCATTTTCGCCATCATTTCATTTGAGTCAATTACCGACCGCCTCGTCAAAACATTCTTTGCCGAGCATGTTGGGCGCATGGTTTCTCTCCAGCGAGGCGGTGCTGAATGGCGCGGCAAAACACCGCGTCTTCGGCTCATAAATAAAAAGCCCATTACCGCCTCCGCGGCGGAACTTACGACAAACCCCCGCGCACGCAGCGCAAAGTTGCGTGTCGCTGAAAAACTAGATGATAAGGAGGTATACGATGAGAAGAACTAACAAGTTTCGTACCAAGAGAATGTCCAAAATCAAAATGACGACTTGCCATGTTGGGGTCATCGCCCTAACGGGTCTCATTATGATGGTGCTCTACGCTTGCGCCAACACCAATTGCGAGCAGCTTATGAAGTCCATTGGGCAGAAGCAACGCCTACTTGACAAGCGCACGGATGAATTGACGCGCGAAACCGCCCGCTGGGAAGAGATGACAACCCCCGAGAAGATTGAAGTTGCCTTGCGTCGACAGGGACTCAAGATGTCCTTCGCGAAACCCTGCCAAAATATCCGCATGTCGCGCGCAGGCACGCCGCGTCCTGGACAACTTTCCGTTGCGCGTGCGCGGCAAGCTTCAGCGAATAGTGCTACCGCGAATTATAAATCGGTTAATCGTTAAGCGCCCAGCCGCGCCTCACAAAGCATGATTAAACGCGGCGAGAATTGGCGGTTTTGGTTACCCATCGTACTCCTCGTCGCGTTTGCCGCTTATGTGGGGCAGAAAGCCGTGCGTTGTCATCTCGAAGACGAAGCCGTTGCTCCCAAGTACACATTTGAAAAAGATATTGATGCCCAGCGCGGCGCAATCTATGCGCGCGACGGCAAGAGCCTACTCGCGAAGTCCGTCCCTGTTTGGGAATATCGCCTAGACCCCGTCGCACTCACAAATCGCGTTGTGCGTCCGCGTGGACGCGCCCCGAAGTCGCGCGAAGAAATTGCGAAGACGATTGCCGAAGCCCTGCACCTCGATTACAAGAAGGTGCTCAAGATGTGCCACGATACGCGCAATCGCTATCAATATTTAACCACATCTTCCGACACCGACGCACACGCAATTATCGCCGACTCTCGCCAAGTCGCGGGTGTCGTCATTCTCGACACCCAAATACGCGACTATCCCCAAGGGCGGCGCCTCGCGCATGTTCTCGGCGCGGTCAACAAAGCCAACTCAGGCGCGGCGGGACTCGAGCTTAAGTTCAATAAAGAACTCAGTGGTGTCGCAGGACGCATTTCGGGTGTACTTGATGTACGGCGCAACGAACTCTACGATAAGCGCAAAGAGACTATCGCGCCTATCGCGGGAGCAGACATCTTCCTTACGATTGACAATAACTTACAATACGAAGTCGAGGATGCCCTTCGCTGGGGACTCGCCGAATATGGTGCGGCGACGGGGTGGGCTATTATTATGGACGCGAAAACAGGCGAGATACTCGCGCTCGCCTCAAGCCCAGACTTTAATCCGCGCTATTATGGACGCGCCAAAGAAGTCGCTCACCTCAATCGCGCCATTGGCTTTGTTTATGAACCAGGTAGCGTCATGAAAGTCATAACTGCCGCGGCAGGAATTGACCTAGGGCTTGTACGACCCAACTCGCTCTATACGACAAACCGCGACGACCCGCGTTACTACCGCCTGCCAGGCGATGGGTCACATGTGTGGGATCCGCGCATGACGATTTCTAACGCGATTGTCCACTCCTCCAACATCGTCATTGGCAAACTCTCGTATGATATTGGACCGCGGCGGCTCTGGAAGTATATGTGCGACTTTGGCTTTGGTGCGCCAACAGGCGTGGAATTACCAGGTGAGGAAGCGGGGCTTCTTTGGAATTGGAAGCGTTGGGATAAGGCGACTTGGTCACGCGCGGGCATTGGGCAAGGCATTGGCGTAACTGCCTTGCAACTCATAAGTGCCTACCAAACCCTCGCCAATGACGGCGTGCGTATGCGTCCCTACCTCGTTAGTGAAGTGCGCTCCAGCAAAGGCAATCTCCTCGTTAAGAATGGCCCAAAGGTTGTCACGCGCGTCGTCTCGCAAAAAACAGCGCAGGAGTTGCGGCGCATGATGCTCGCCGTCGCCTCCCCCTCAGGCACCGCACGCCGCGGCGCAATTCGCGGCTATTCAGTCGCGGGCAAAACAGGCACTGCCCAGAAAGTACAAGGGAGCCGCGGCTATGCGCCTGGCCTCTTTCGCGCCACATTCTGCGGCATTGTCCCCTCGGGCATCGTCAAACGCGAGCCAACGGATGTCGCGCCTGTACCGCCGCGCCTCGTCATTCTCGTCACGCTCGACTTTGATGAAAAACGCCGCTATCATCAAGGCGGCAACTCATCCGCCCCCGTCTTTCGCCGCATTGCTACTCAAGCCCTGCGCTATTTGTCGGTTGAGGCTGATAAACCTTGGGAACTTGATGAATATCGCTCGGATGACGAGTTCGATAGCCTTATGGAATCGCGTGCGCAAGATCTACTCGACCGCGTGGATGACACGCCTGCCGAATAGACCTCGCGCACACTTCCCAATTAAGTACTACCGCAACTCAATCGCGCCATTCTTCGCCGTGACGCGAATCTGCGAGCCAGGCGGATACTCTCCCGCCACGATGCGCTTAGCGATGGGATTTTCCAAATCACGCTGCAAGGCGCGTTTCACTGGGCGCGCACCATACATGGGGTCGTAGCCATCTTGCACGAGCACATCCAATGCCTTCTCGTCCACATCAATCGTGAGTTCCTGATCGGCGAGCCGCTTTGAGAAGTCCGCGAGTTGCAACTTCACGATTTCGCGTATCTGCTCTTTCGTGAGCGAATCAAACTCGAGTATCTCATCAAGGCGGTTAAGGAACTCAGGACGGAATATATCCTTAAGTGCCGCGCGCGGCGCATTCGAAGTCATGATAATCACGGTATTCTTGAACGAGACCGTGCGCCCATGGCTATCGGTAAGCCGTCCGTCGTCTAGAACCTGCAAAAGCAAGTTGAAGACATCAGGGTGCGCCTTCTCAATCTCATCTAGAAGGACGACCGAGAACTGTTTACGGCGCACGGCTTCCGTCAACTGTCCGCCCTCCTCAAAACCCACATAGCCGGGCGGCGCACCAACGAGGCGCGAGACAGCGAACTTTTCCATGTACTCCGACATATCAAGGCGCACCATCGCGTTTTCATCGTCAAAGAGTTCTTGGGCGAGTGCTTTCGCAAGTTCCGTCTTACCAACGCCCGTCGGGCCCAAGAATAGGAACGCCCCCATCGGACGATTCCGATTCTTAATGCCCGCACGCGAACGAATAACGGCATCCGCAACCGCGTCCACCGCCTTGTTCTGACCAATGACGCGCTGATGCAGTATTTCGGCTAGGCGCATAAGTTTCTCGCGCTCACCTTCCACAAGTTTCGTGACGGGAATGCCACTCCAGCGCGAGACAACTTCGGCAATTTCATCAGCCGTCACTTCCTCGCGTAGCATTGCCTCGCCGCCTTGTTTAGCGAGGTCATTCTCGTGGGCTTTGAGTTTCTTCTCAAGTTCTGGTATCTCGCCATATTTTAACCGCGCGGCAGTTTCATTGTCGCCCCGCGTTAGCGCGATATCATAACGGTTGCGTGCTTCATCGAGCTGTGTACGCACGCGCTTTACTTCCTCGAGCGCCTTTTTCTCGGCTTGCCATTGCGCCGTCATCTTATCGCTCTTAGTCTTCAACTCTTTCAACTCCGCCTGCAACTCCTCAAGGCGTTTCTTTGAAGCGGGGTCTTTCTCTTTCTTTAGCGCGATTTCCTCAATCTCCAGACGCCGCACATGCCGCGAAATCTCATCGAGTTCCTGCGGACACGAGTCCATCTCAGTACGAATACGGGCGCACGCCTCATCCAAGAGGTCAATCGCCTTATCGGGCAAGAAGCGGTCTTGGATGTAACGCGACGAAAGTGCCACTGCGCTCACAATCGCCTCATCACGAATATGGACATTGTGGTATTTCTCAAAGCGCTCCTTTATGCCGCGCAAGATAGATACCGCGTCCTCCTCGCTCGGCGGCTCAACCATAACGGGCTGAAAGCGCCGCTCAAGTGCCGCGTCCTTTTCCATGTACTGCCGATACTCATCAAGCGTCGTCGCGCCTACGCAGTGCAATTCGCCGCGTGCGAGCATCGGTTTTAGCATGTTGCCCGCGTCAGACGAACCCTCGGTCTTACCCGCGCCAACGATGGTGTGGATCTCATCAATGAAGAGAATTATGCGCCCCTCAGACTCCTTAATCTTCTTAAGGACGGCTTTTAGGCGCTCCTCAAACTGTCCACGATACATCGCGCCCGCCATGAGCGCGGTCATATCCAACGAAAACACGGTATGATCTTTAATGCCGTCGGGCACATCGCCGCGGACAATCCGTTGCGCAAGCCCCTCGACAATCGCCGTCTTACCTACGCCTGGCTCACCAATGAGCACAGGGTTATTTTTGGTCTTACGCGACAAGATACGGATGACATCCCGAATCTCAGTATCACGTCCGATTACGGGGTCAAGTTTTCCTGCACGCGCTTGAGCCGTCAAATCCGTGCCATATTTCTCAAGGCACTTCTCATTATCTTCTGGTGGTTCATATGTTGCATCCATTTTCTTAAACTCCTTTACTACTAGACATGAATGCACAAGCCATGCCAACGCTTGCAGAACCTAAAACTGCGCCATTTTGTCCCACACTGTGCCAAAACCCGCGCCGCTATAATGACGAGCTTCATCCGTTTAGTTTTGGGCAAGAAGCATTTTAAGGCGGTCAGCGGAATCAGAAGCGACGCGAGAGAAGAGGCTATTACCGTGAGCGTCCATCGCAACAACGCCTTGGAAATCGCGGACATCAAAATGCCAGACGGCTTCTGCCGCGCCAAAAGTTTCTAAAAGTGACACGCCCGCGACACACTTTACGGACGCGGCACTTAGCGCGGCGGCGCCCCCCACCGCCTGGACATAGACGCACCCATACTTTTTCATCGCCGCCAAAGTCGCCGCATCCATTCCGCCTTTACCAATAATAACACGCACACCGCTTTTCGCGATGAAGGCGGGCTCATACGGATTCTCCCGTACGCTCGTTGTAGGACCCGCCGCAACAACACGCCAGTCGTTTCCCTCGGGCAAAATAACAGGTCCACAATGATAAAGGGCTCCATCCGTAAAATCGACAGGCAACTTGCCACCGTCCGCGAAGTATTTATGAAACTTGTCGCGTCCCGTGTAAATGCGTCCAGAAAGCGAGACGACATCACCTGCCTTTAGAGCACGGACTTTTCTCTCTGTAAACGGAAAGTCTAATTTTATCATAGCGCGACCCTCTCAGATTTCTAGCGTCCGCCGACGCAAAGCCCAGCACATATAGGCAACCGTCACAAAGAAGCTCGCGGGGACGCGAGGACGCGCGGCAATTTTAAGCCCGAAAAGCGTTGTCTTGCCTCCGAGCCCCATAGGGCCTATCTGCAATGTATTCGCGTCCTTTAAAAGCCGCGTCTCAAGCTTTGCGAGTGTCGGATCGGATGATTTATCATCCAAGTTGCGCAGAAGTTGCTCCTTCGCCACGGCAAAACCCGTCGCGCGATCGCCGCCAATACAAACACCCAACACGCCAGGGGCACATCCATAGCCTTGCGCCTTTTGGACGGCATCTAAAACACAAGCTCTAACGCCCTTTAAGTCTCGTCCCACCCCAAGCGCCGCGTCAGGGAGCGAATACTGCCGCGACATATTCTCTGACCCGCCGCCCTTCATGAGGAGTGTAATACCTGGGTAGTCACCATAATGGATAACTGGGGCACCTTGAGCACAATTAGTATCATACGAAGCCCCCGTCACCGCGTCTAAGCAATTCTTGCGCAAATACCCCTTCGCTGTCGCGGCGGCAACTGCCGCGAAAATAATGCGCGGGGTCACGCGGCGACGCAACTTTTCCGCTACAAAGAATGTGAGCGTGCCTGTATCTTGGCACATCGGGGTCGACTGGTGCCGCGCAAGCGCCACATTCTCTAGTATCGTCTTAAGCACAACACTCGCTGAACCGCCCTTCTCCTCGCGACGCATAGCGCGGCGCAAGACGCGTTCCACATCAGGCGCAAGCGAGGAACTCGTCTCGCGGATAAGTCCCGTTATCTTCTCTACTAATGTCATGCGACTATTATACCATTTTTCGTCCGCACGGAGGATTCCTTTTTTAACGCTTGGGCCATAAAAACAGGCGCAGAGAATGTCTCTGCGCCCCTAACCTAACTAGAAACCAAAAACGAAATTATTAGAAACTCGCGGTGAGCGCAAGCCCCGCCACAAAGTTGTAGCTGTCGGTGTTGCGTCCCGTACCTTCATAACGCCGCGCTGCGTCACGCATCTGCGAATCAAAGACATAGTCATAATACGCGACATAGCCCGAGAGCGTCAGATAATCGCAAATCGCCCATGCGAGCTCGCCCTTAACGCAGGTATCCATAAGCCCAGCCTTGCGTAGCGGCTCATCATCCTCTTTCGCGAGATAGCCCACCACACGCGCCTTGTTGCCGAGACCTTGGGCGACAGAGGGACGGAACGCGAGGACTGGGTCATCATCCTCAGTTTCGCCGTCTATGAGCGAAAAGGTGTAACCAAGTTCAAGGTTGAGGTAGGTACCGTTATCACGCTTAATGTCGCGCTCATACGAGAGCACAGGCTCAAGGAAGGCATTGGGGAGCGCGATTTCCGCCGTCACGAACTGGGTGTCCGCACCAGGCGTGTCGTTGTAGGCGCAAGGCTCTCCGTCCTCACCGAAACGGACGCGATTCTTCATTGACCGCGGATGATATTCGTAGGTGTAACCGATTGAAGTATCGAGCTGATACCATTCACCTTCGAAGAACGACCAACCAATGCTGACGGCAGGGTCAAGTTCTTGATAGCGTGCGGCGCGGTTCATGTACCCCGCCTTATTGCCATACTTCGTCACATCAAAGATCGCCGACACCTCAAAGGTCAGGAAATCTAAGAATGTAACTGCCGCGGACGGCGTGAGAATGGGGTCGTTGTTATCAACAAGTCCATAACTCATGAATTTCGAGTCAAACGCGACCGAGAATTCAGCCGATACGGGTAGAGAATTGTCTTTTTCTTCTTCAGTAGCCTCAGCTTCCGCGGCAAAAACACCGCTGCTGAGCGCAGCTGCACAGAAAAAGGACATCATGTGCTTTGAGTTCATATTACTGATTTTTCCTTTTAATTTATTGTTAGCCCCCTTTTTAAGGGGAAATCGTTACTTCGCGTCCTTCGCTCCGCACCTATGGGGACAGCCTGCGCAGCCCCCCGTGCACCGCCCTTCGCAAGGCGTATCGTGCCGATGGCAATAGCGAATCGCTAATGCCACCAACGCGAGGATTGCGCCTAAAACGAGGGCGGAGGCGAGATTCATTGTGCCGCGTCCTTAACTTTTGGGGACGGACGAAAGATTGCCCAGAGGCAATAGAGGTCGACGAGAATCGCGAGTGCCGTCCAGAAGGTAAAGCCACCGCCCACGACAAGCATGCCAAGCTGGTAGCACGAGAGCGCAATAACATACCCGACGAAGAGCTGAAACCCAACCGCAATCCAGCCCCACTTCGCCGAACCCATTTCACGGAAAGTCGTCGCGATTGCCACCATGCACGGCGGGAT
>CAVCAF010000073.1:0-6040 GCA_963600185.1 Azospirillum sp. 51_20
CCGCGCCACTTTGATCTTTGACAATTGAACATAAAGACAGCTTTCTCGCTCAGAGCAAGAATATTGTATGGCGTACAAGTGCGGCATTGTATGCGGCGAACGGATATGGTACAATATTCTCCGTTGACGCGGTGGAAGAGGTTTCCGTCGCGAAAGCAAAGTAAGGAAAGGTAGTAAAGCGTATGAATGAACGCCAAGAAGTGAACCGCAACTTAGCGCAAATGCTAAAGGGCGGGGTGATTATGGATGTAACAACGCCTGAGCAGGCGAAGATTGCCGAGGCGGCGGGTGCGTGTGCCGTTATGGCGCTTGAGCGAATCCCTGCCGATATCCGTGCGGCGGGTGGCGTGAGTCGCATGAGTGACCCTGCGATGATTAAGGGTATTCAAGCGGCTGTCTCGATTCCCGTTATGGCGAAGTGCCGCATTGGACACATCGCCGAGGCACGCATTCTTGAGGCGATTGAGATAGATTACATTGATGAGAGCGAGGTTCTTTCGCCTGCGGATGACTTGTATCACATTGACAAGACGCAATTCAGCGTCCCATTCGTCTGCGGGGCACGCGATTTGGGTGAAGCCTTGCGGCGGATTGGTGAGGGCGCGACAATGATTCGTACGAAGGGTGAACCGGGTACGGGCGATGTCGTGCAGGCTGTCCGTCATATGCGCAAGATGCAAAGTGAAATCCGCCGCGTTGTGTCGCTACGCGAAGATGAACTTTATGAGGCTGCGAAGGCTCTGGCGGTTCCCCTCGACTTGTTGCGTGAGGTGCATGAGAAGGGCAAGTTGCCCGTCGTGAACTTTGCCGCGGGTGGTGTCGCGACCCCAGCGGACGCGGCACTTATGATGGAACTTGGTGCGGAAGGTGTCTTCGTGGGCTCAGGTATCTTCAAGAGTGGCGACCCCGCTAAGCGTGCCGCGGCAATTGTGCAGGCGGTCACCAATTGGCAGGACGCGAAACTCATCGCGAAACTTTCGGAGAATCTCGGTGAGGCGATGGTCGGCATTAATGCGGAAGAGATTAAGACCATTATGGAGGAGCGCGGCAAATGAGTTCCGCCACGAAGCGTCCGCGTGTCGGGGTTCTTGCCGTGCAGGGAGCTTTCGCCGAGCAATGCCGCGCTTTTAGTGCCGTCGGGGCGGATGTTTTTGAGATTCGCGAAGGGCGTGATATTGCCGCGCCTTTCGCGGCACTCGTCTTGCCGGGCGGTGAATCGACTGTGCAAGGTAAACTCCTAAAGGACTTGGGGCTTTTCGAGCCTTTGAGAGCAAAAATTGCCGCGGGACTACCGACTTTCGCGACTTGTGCGGGACTTATCTTGCTCGCACAAGAGCTGAAGGATGACCCCACGGTTTGGTTCGGGCTCTTGCCTGTCACTGTGGCGCGCAACGCCTACGGACGCCAACTCGGCAGTTTCACGACCCGCGGCACTTACGCGGCAGTTGGTGAAGTGCCGATGACATTCATTCGTGCACCGCGCATTGAAAGCGTTGGCGCGGGAGTGGAGGTGCTCGCGACTTATGGGGGCTACCCAACGGCGGTGCGCAAAGGCGCTATTACGGCGCTTGCTTGGCATCCTGAACTCACCAATTGCCCCCGCGTTTTCGCTGAGTTCCTCAAGCGAAGTTCCGCTACTGTCGTCGCGTAAAATATGGTATAATAGAAGTCGTTTTCGGGGTGCCAGGCGGTTCTGGCTGAGATTATACCCGTTGAACCTGAACTGGGTCATGCCAGCGGAGGGAGTAAATATGACGATTAAATATCAAGGCGAAAGCGTTGAGACGACAGCCTCGACGGTGAGCGCCTTTCTTGAACAGCGCGGCATAGATGTCGCGAAAGCCCTTGTGGAATATAAGGGCGAGGTATACGCGCCCGGCAAGGGACTTGACGCGCTCGTACTGGAGGAAGGTGCGGAACTTAGTGTCTTCCATATTGTCGCGGGGGGCTGAGTTGTGAGCGTGAATCCATATTTAACGGAGTCCGAACGGCGGACTCTTGAAGGTGCGCGTATTGGCATTGCGGGTGCGGGTGGGCTCGGCTCAAATGCCGCGGCGCATTTGGTAAGAGCGGGCGTGAAGAAGCTGGTTATTTGCGACTTTGATACGGTTAATGCTTCCAACTTAAATCGGCAATTCTTTTTCCGTGACCAGATAGGCGCGCAGAAAGTCGCGGCACTTGGTGAGAATCTGCGGCGGATTGAACCAGATTTAGAACTCGCGCTACTCGACCTGCGCCTTACAGCAGAGAAAGCCGCGGCGACTTTTGCGACTTGCGACCTCGTTATTGAGGCGTTTGATAATGCTGTGGCGAAGGCGATGTTGCTCGGGGCTTTGTTGCCGCGCGGTAAACGGGTTGTCTCCGCGAGCGGTATCGCGGGCTGGGGCAGGAGTGCTGCACTAAAGGTGCGTCGCCTCGGGGCTAACCTCGTATTGATAGGCGATGGTGAGAGTGGTGTAAGTGAGACCTGTGCGCCCGCTTCGCCGCGTGTTGGCATTGCCGCCGCTATGCAGGCGAATACGGCTATTGCTTGGCTTTTAGGAAAGGAAATCTAACAAATGAAGAAATTAGTTATTGGCGGGCGAACATTCACGAATCGCTTCTTTTTGGGCACGGGTAAGTTCGCGGACTCTAGCCTAACGCGTGCGGCGATTGAGGCGAGTGGCACGGAGCTCGTGACGACAGCGTTAACACGCGTCCATGAAGGTGACGCGGCACATGATGATATCTTGAAGGTGATTGACCGCAGTAAAGTTGAAGTCATGCTCAATACTTCAGGCGCACGCAATGCGTTAGAGGCGGTGCGAATCGCGCGACTCGCCCAAGCGGCGGGGTTTAATTGGATTAAGCTTGAGATACATCCCGACGCGCGCTATCTTTTGCCCGACCCTGTGGAAACATTAGAGGCGGTAAAAGAATGCGTTAAGTTAGGCATGACGGTTCTCCCCTACATTAATGCGGATCCCGTCCTCGCGCGGCATTGTGAGGAGGCGGGTGCCGCGGCAGTTATGCCGCTTGGTGCGCCCATTGGCTCTAACCGCGGCATTCGTACGCGCGACATGATTGAGATTATTATTGAGCAAAGCCATGTTCCTGTTGTAGTGGACGCGGGGATTGGACTCCCCTCACACGCGGCGGAAGCGATTGAGATGGGCGCGGATGCCGTCCTCGCTAACACGGCAGTCGCCGCGGCAGGTGACCCCGTCAAAATGGCGGAAGCGTTTCGTCTCGCCGTCCGTGCGGCGGAACTCGCGTGTGAAGCTGAGCCACCCGCGGCGGGACGCCTCGCGCAAGCGACTTCGCCCCAGCATACATTCGACATTTTTAAGTGAGGCTTTGCGATGTTTCCACTCCTAAAGTATTCGGCTGAGGAAGTCGCGGACTATTATAATAAGGTGACGCCTCAGATGGTCGCCGCCACGCTCGCTAAGAGTTCGCGCCATGATTGGTTCGACCTTTTGAACCTTTTGTCGCCCGCGGCGTATCCGTTTATGAATCAAATGCGCGTAAAAGCGCGACAAGCGCGGCAGAGTTATTATGGCAAGACGGTGAGCGTCTATGCGCCACTTTATATTGGCAACACCTGCATTAACTCATGCCGCTATTGTGACTTCCGCATCCAACATAAAGGAACGGTACGGCGCAACCTTTCGCTTGATGAGATTCGTGAGGAAGCGCGGGCTATTCGTGAGACGGGGATTGATTCGCTTTTAATTGTGGCAGGGGAAGATCCGCGCGTCAACACGGTTGCTCACCTCGCGGAAGTTGGGCGTATGCTAAAGAAGATGTTCTCCAATCTCTCACTGGAAGTCGCGCCACAGACCGAAGAAGGGTATCGCGAACTCTTCAAGGCGGGCTATGAGGGGCTTACTTGTTTTCAAGAAACCTACGACCCTATCCTTTATAAGGAAATGCATCCAGCGGGACCTAAGAGCAATTATGAGTTTCGTCTCTGGACGCAACTGCGTGCGGGCAAGGCGGGCTTCCGTACCTTGGGGTGTGCGTTTTTGGGTGGGCTAGGCCCGTGGCGTCCTGAGGCGGCTTCCTTAGGGGCGCACGCGTTTTATTTAATGCGCGAGTGTTATGAGGCGAAGGTGCAGTTCGCGTTCCCACGGTTTTGTCCAGTGGAAGGGGGCTTTGTGCCGCCCGCACCTATTGAGGAGCGTGATGTGGACTTAATGATGCTCGCGTTTCGCATTGTCTTCCCGCAATGCTGTATGACGGTTTCGACACGCGAAGCCCCTGCATTCCGTGATTACATCGTCCAAGTCGCCGCGGATAATATGAGCGCGGGGAGTCGCGTCACGCCAGGCGGCTACGCCGTACTTGAGAAAGAGAAGAAGGCGGATGTCGCGCAGTTCACGCTCACGGATAGGCGTCCCGCCGAAGAAGTCTACGCGGCAATTAAGAAAAACGGACAAGAAGTCGTCTTCAAGAACTGGGACAATAGGATTTAAGGCATGGAAGATTTTGGCTTTTATCTCGTAATGACCGAGCCCAAGGTTGGCTATGTT
Organism: Azospirillum sp. 51_20; assembly: GCA_963600185.1. GTDB lineage: Bacteria > Verrucomicrobiota > Kiritimatiellia > RFP12 > UBA1067 > UBA1067. The sequence goes on from CAVCAF010000073.1 coordinate 4,515, forward strand.
GCCTGCGCCGAGGCGGCAGTCAAGGCGGGCGTTAAGATGTTGCAACTGCGCGTAAAGGACTATATGCCGCGTAAGCAGGCACTCATCGTCGCGCGGCAAGTGCGCGAAGTGACGCGGGGTACGGCGACAACCTTTATCGTAAATGATGACCCCGTGCTCGCCGTGGAAGTCGCGGCGGACGGCGTGCATGTCGGGCAGGATGATATGCGCGTAGAAGAAGTGCGTACCCGCTTCCCCGCGTTGAAGATTGTGGGGCTCTCAACGCATAATCTTCAGCAGGTTCAAAGTGCCGCGGCGGCGCAGGGTTTAGCGCGTCCAGATTATATCGGGGTAGGGCCTGTCTACGCGACACCCACGAAGAAAATCCCTGATTCAACGCTGGGACCCACCCGCGCTGGGGAAATGATTGCCGCCTCGCCCTATCCAGCCGTCGCGATTGGTGGCGTGAATCTAGAGACGATAACTGCTATAAAAGAGGCGGGAGCGCGTAATTTTGCAGTAGTTCGCCCTGTTTGCGGTGCCCTAGACCCCTACGCGGCGATTTGTGCTTTGCAGAAGAAGTTTGCCGAAGCATGATATTCTAATTGCTTATTTCGCTCAAAAATGGTAAAATATTCGCATTCAAACGCCAGAATGGTGGAATGGCAGACACCAGGGACTTAAAATCCCTTGTCAAGTTTTTGACGTGCGGGTTCGAGTCCCGCTTCTGGCACCACTTTAAGAAGAGATAGTTGAGAGGTTAATGGATAGTGCGATTGCCATAGTTGGTATGAGTTGTCGCTTTGCGGGTTGCAATGCCCCAACGGCACTGTGGCGGGCGATAATGGCGCGGCGTTCTCTATTGACCGAACTGGGACCTGATACGGAAGTCCCCTTTGGGCAACGCAATGTCTTCGCGCGAGCCTACCCGACGCGCATTGGGCAACTCGGCGACCTTTACGCGTGCGTCCCCGCTATGCAGAACTTTCCGCGGCAATTGAACGCGGGCGAGAACCAAGACCTGTACTTCGCGACGCAACTAGCGATGGATGCGCTCGCGGACGCGGCGATTCGTCCACGCGCGATGGAAGCCCTGCGTGGGACGGTTCGCTTAGGGTATGCGCCGCCGTTTAATGCTTCTACGGTGAACTGGCTACAGCATACCGCCTTTCTTGACCAGACAATGGAAATCTTGCGCCGCTTTTTACCCCATGCTCCCGAGGAGGCTCTCGATGAGACGCGCGCGAAGTTGCTAGAGTCGTTGCCCGAGCCGAACGCCGCCGCGTTTTTGATGGGTGCGGGGTATCGTTTCGTCTCATGGATTGCGCGTGAATGCTCTTTCTCAGGCGCGGCGACGATTATGGACGCGGGGCTTATCACAGGCGCGGCAACAGTTATGGATGCCCTCGCCGATTTGCGCACGGGTATTGCGGATGTCGTTCTCGCGGGGGTGCAAGAGCCGCCGCTTTCGCGTGCCTATCTTGAGGGACTCTCGGGCGAAGTGCAATTCTCTACCCAGACGGAGTTGCAACCTTTTTCTAATGAAC
>CAVCAF010000073.1:6250-12174 GCA_963600185.1 Azospirillum sp. 51_20
CGGGCATTGCCGAAATGGAAGCACGCGAGATAGAAGGGGTGCAACGCCTCTGGGGTGAACATAAACCAGGCGGCGCACTCGTCGGTATTGGGTCCGTGAAGGGTAATATCGGCAATACCTTGCGCGTATCAATGGGCGCGGGACTCGTTAAGGCGGCACTCGCCTTACATCATCGTACGCTCCCACCTCAACTCGCGCCTGAGCATCCCCAAGAGGCACTCTCGAACCTCGCCTCAAGTGCCTACCTTCTTACTGAGGCGCGTCCATGGATTACGGGCGATAGTTCTAGTCCTCGCCGTGCGGTTGTTATTGGCTCCAACTTTGATTCGTGCGACCCTGAGGGCATGCACGCGGCGGGCAAGGGCGGGCGTAGCGCGGCAATTGTGCTTGAAGAAGAGCCGGAGGATCGTGCATGACAAATAGCGCACTAAACGAAGGCAACGACGAGCTTATCCTCATTTCCGCGGCGGATGATGCCGCGCTCTGTGCCCAAATTGATCGCCTCGCGGCATTTGTAAATCGCATCCCCGATGCGCGGCTTGTGGATATTGCCTATACCTGCTCGCTGATGAAAGGCGCGAGCGTCCTTGCGATTGTGGCGGGCTCTGTCGCCGAATTGCGTGCACGCCTCGCGACGGCACGCGCTCGTATTGCCGCGGCGGGCACAGGGCGTATTCGTGATAAGAGTGGCACTTATTATTCGCGCGAACATCTTCTCGGTGAGGGTAAGGGCAAGCTCGCGTTTGTGTACCCTGGGGCAATTTCGTTTTATCCGGATATGATGCGCGACCTCGCGATTCGTCATGGGGTCTGCCGCTCGGCATTTGATGAGTTAGAAGAAGCGCTCGCGGGGGCGGAAGACTTCTCGCCTTCGAACTTCATCTTCCCGCCTGCGCCGTATTATCGCCATGACGCGGAAATCTTTAGCTCGGGCGCTTATTCACAAGCATTCGTCGCTACCCACGCGGCGTGCGCGGCACTTACGCGGCTTTTGACGCAAGTTGGCGTTGAGCCGGACGGTGTTGTCGGGGTTGGCGGCGGCGATTTCGCGGCGTTTATGAAAGCGGGCATGACCCTACTCGATGAGAATCGCCCCGCCCGCATTAAAGCTCTTAAAGACATCTATCGCCTTGTGAGCAAGGCGGTTGATCATGGCGGCTTACCGAAAACCGTCATGCAAATGGTGATTCTGCGCCATGCGGGTGACGCGGACGCGATTGTCTCGCGCTTTTCCCCTACCGATGTCACGCTCGCCATTGACTTCTCGCCGCGCATGAAGATATTCGCCGTGCGCCCTGAATACGCCGAGGCGGCAAGCGCCATGTTTATGGCGACGGGGGCGCGTGTCCTAAAGTTGGAACTCGATAGACCCTTTAATACTCCTGCCTGCGCAAGCCTCGCCGCATCCGTAAAGAACTTTACCGAGCCACTCATTAAGCGCGAGCAGAAGTGCGAGGTCTATTCGTGTGCGACGGCGGAAAAGTTGCCTAATAACCTCAAGGTCGTCCGTCAAGAGGCGGCGGAACGCTGGTCAAAGCCTATCTTGCTCGCGGAAACGGTGCGGCATATGTATGCTCAGGGCTACCGTGTCTTCTTGGAGGTTGGTCCTCGCGGACTTCTCACGACGGGCATCGCGAGCACCTTAGAAGGGCAAGCTTTCGCGGCAATCCCGCTTAATTCTATTCATCGTACGGGCATCCAGCAAGTCAATCACGCGCTCGGCTATTTAGCGTCCCTCGGGGCGAAAGTGGACTTATCGAAGGTGCTTGCCGCGCGGGGTGGACGCGCCTTAGACTTTGATGCCGCGCTTTCATTAGAAGTCCGCCGCGAAGCTGAGTTGCGCCTCTCGCGTGCGTTCCCGCGGCTTATGCTGGGCGCGACAGCACCGACACTCGCCTCCTTTATGGCGGAACCTAAGGGACGCGGCGCGAAAGCTGCGGCGCGTGCGGCGGCGCGTGCGGCGCGGGAGGGTTTGCAACTTCAATTCCTCTCAGGCGCGACAGATCCGCTTATTTCGGATGCACCCCCGACGGAGTTTACGCCAGGGCTTTCGTACGCCTTTGAGAAAACTTTCCGCCTGCAGGACGCACCCTTTATTGGCGACTTCGCTTATGGCGCGAGCCAACTCTCCTATTCAAACCCGAATTTGCATGGACTCGTCCACTTACCCGTCGTTGTCGCGATTGAGATAATGGCTGAGACAGCGTTGCGCGTTATGCCCAATCGGCATTTGTCGTCCGTCATGGACTTCGCCTGCGCGAAGCGTTTACCTTTTAAGGATGGCGAGTTGCATATTGCTGTGCACGCGGAGCGCGTGAGCACCGAAGACCCAGCTCTGGCGGCAATACATGTGCAGATTCGAAGCGTCGAGCCTAACGCGGCATTTACGCGCTCGGCCATGGAAGCGACGATTATGCTCGCGAAAGAGCCGCCGCCGCTCTCTACGGCGCATACGAAAGAATTGGTACGCCCGCGTTCCGTCCACTGGTCGAGCCGCGACATTTACCCGTCGAAGTTAGGATTTGGTCGTCGCCTGCGCGGCATTGTGTTCGCCGACGCGTGGGGCGAGGACGGTATCAACTATCGTGTGGAAGTCCCGTCGCCTGCGGGGTGCGTGACCTTTACGCGCCAGCCTGTTTGGGTGGTGAATCCGCTTTTACTGGAGATTATCGCGAGTGGCTTTAAACTTTGGCGTAGCCACGAGAAGTTTACGGGTGCATTCTCGTTTCCCTTCCGCATTCGCCGCCTGAGTTTACATGGGCGCTTGCCGAGTGAAGGGGCGATTCTTAATTGCTACTTGCGTCTCTCGGGCGTAACGCCGCGCTCGCACTTGTCGGATATCGTGGCGACATCGGGAGACGGCAACGCGGTTCTCACGGTTGAGGGCTGGGAGGAACTTACGGAGCGCGTCCCACAAGAATATTGTAGCGTCGTCTTGCAACCCGCGACCTGCTTTATTAGTAGTACCGTACCTAATAACTTCTTGGACGAGCCTTCGACAGATGTGTCTTCGGCTATCATAACGGAAGTCCCCTACGCCATTTTTGAGCGCAACGACAATCTCTGGCTAAATATCTTGAGCCATGTCGTCTTGAGTGAGTCTGAGCGCACGGAACTCGCGGATATGAAAGGCTCCGTCTCGCGGCGCACGGAGTGGCTATTTGGACGCATAGCGGTTAAGGAAGCGGTTCGCCGTTATTTAAAGGATTATCATCAAGCGCGTTGGAGCTACGCCGATATCCAAATCTGGCGCGACGAACTTGGTAAGCCCCAAGCCATTGGTGCATGGCGCGACAACCTCGCGGCGAAACTGGATGTCGCCATTGCCCACACTTCGCAATTCGTAATTGCGCTCGCCGCGGCAAATGCCCGCGTAGGCGTGGATGTTGAGTCCACGGCGCGTAATCTCTCGGAGGAGTTCGCCAACGGCGTCTTTACGCCTGACGAGATAGAACTTGCCGCGAAAGCCGTGAGCGCGGCGCAGGCGATATTGCGCTTTTGGTGCGCGAAAGAGGCACTTTCTAAGGCGCTCGGCACAGGAATTCGCTTCTCACCGAAAGAAATGCGCATTGTGGACTATGGGGCGGACTCAGGGCAGGTTAGCCTGCAATTAGAAGGCGGCTGGCTTGGCGCGTTCAAGGCGTTTCGTGGACGCGCACTTACCGTCACGACGCGCATTATGCGTGACCATGCGCTCGCGTTCTGCTTTATACCTTCCTCACTCTTTAATGAAGAATAATTCGCCGAGCGTCTTTCCTGAGAAACTGTGCTCTTACGCGGCGCATCTCGCGAAGATGTCGCCACGCTTTGCGCGTCAAGCCTATTTCTCAGAGGAAGAATTGAATCCGAGCCGCTATGGGGCGGACCCTTTCGGCGAGTGCACGAATAAGACGCGCTGTTATGGGCTTAAGCAACGCTTCCCAGACCGCGTCCTTATTATGACGAGCGATACCTGCTTCATGAATTGCCGCCATTGCACACGCCGCGGACTCCTCGGTACGGCTGAAGTCGTGCGAACGGCTACGGAATTGGAAGGGTGCGTAGACTATGTTAAGGCGCACCCTCTTGTTCGTGACATTCTCCTCTCAGGCGGAGACATCCTTACGCTGACGGACGATAAAGTCGCGCGGCTCGTCACGGCATTCGCGTCGCTTCCCCAAGTAGACATGGTGCGTGTTTGTACGCGTGCACTTTGTACGAACCCCTCGCGCATAACGCCGCGGCTTGTGGCGGAGCTGGCGAAGTCCAAGAAAGTGTGGGTCAATACCCAATTTAATTGCGCCGATGAGCTCACGCGCGAGGCACGAAACGCCGCGGCACTTCTCATTGACGCGGGCATTCCCGTGAGTTGCCAAACCGTGCTTCTGAAGGGCGTTAATGACGAGGTGGACGAACTCGTAAAACTCTTTACGGCACTTTCTTCCGCGCGGATACGCCCGTATTATGTTTTTATGTGCGACCCCATTGCGGGGATTGACCATTTTAGAGTAAGTTTAGCGCGTGCAAAGAAACTTGAACGCGCCTGCGCCGCGCGTGTCGGTGGACTCTCATTGCCGCGCTTTGTAATGGATATCCCAGGCGCGAAGCGTAAAATACCAATTGGTGAGGTAGAGAAATGAAGATATATGTTTGCGGGCACCGCAACCCTGATGTAGATTCCGCCATGAGCGCCTATGCGCTCGCGGATTTGCGTCGCCGTACAGGCACGGAAAATATAGAACCAATTTGCGCGGGACGCATTCCCGACAAGGCGAAGTGGGTCTTTGAGCATTTCGGTCTCGAACCCCTGCGTGCCAAACTCGATGTCTATGTAAGGGCGAAAGATTTAATCGACCCAAATGTTCCCGTGATTGATGGCTCCTTACCGCTTGCGGAAGCACTGCGGTTACTAGAGGCAAGCGGCGAATCGAGTCTACCCGTTAGAAGTGCCGCGGACGGTGCCTTTCTCGGTATGCTCTCGCCTGTGAAGTTGTTGGGACTTTTCCTCTCAAAGTCTGATTTAACCTTGCCCACGGCAGAAGTGCCACTCTTTAAAAACGGACTCGTCCTCACCGAGAATGAGCGCGTCTATGATATCCGCCGCAACGCGGTGCGCGACGCGCATAACCACTTCCCCGTCATTTCAGAGACAGGCGTTTTGAAAGGCACCGTCCTAAAGCGTGCCTTCGCCGAAGAGCCACCCTATCGCATGATTCTCGTCGATCATAATGAAACTGCGCAGGGCATACCAGGACTCGACGAGATACCAATTGTGGAAGTCGTTGACCACCACCGCATTTCGTTTGCCCCAACGCGTGAACCTATCCGTTATACGGCGGATGTCGTCGGCTCAACCTGCACACTTGTGACGCGGCTTTATCGTGCCGCGGGGATGCGTCCGACGAAAGAAATCGCGGGCGTACTTATTGCGGGCATTGTCGCGGATACTCTCCTTTTTCAATCCCCCACGACAACCGAAGAAGATCGCGTCACTTGCGCATGGCTCGAGAAGATCTGTGGCGAGAAAGCCGCGGATATCATGAAGGGACTTGCCCAAGTCGATTCGCCACTCGTGAGTATGACCCCTGAGCAAGCGGTCTTGAGCGACGCGAAGTCGTATAATGAAGGCGGACGCAAGTTCATGCTCGCACAGATAGAGGAATCTAACTTCGCGTTCTTCCACCAGCACCAAGAGGAACTCGGCGCGGCACTTGAGAAGATTATCGCCGGACAAAACCTCGACTTCATGGCGCTCATGGTGACGGATCCCATTTACGGCAATTCGGAACTTCTTTACCGCGGCAGTGAGCGTGTAAGGCGTATGCTCCCCTATCGCTTAGGGACAACAGGCACATTCCTTATGCCAGGTGTCCTCTCGCGTAAAAAGCAGCTCTTGCCCGTCATCCTCGCCGCCCTCACATGAGTTAAGCGTCTAAAATTCAATT
>CAVCAF010000074.1:0-12057 GCA_963600185.1 Azospirillum sp. 51_20
ACCGTGACTTCGTTGTCGGCGGTGCTGGAGGCGACTGCCGCGTCAAGGGCGTTTTGGAGCGATCCGTAGCCAACCTCGCCAATTGTCGCGACGCGCTCGCCAATCGTGTAGTAGCCGTCCGCATTCTTTACGAGCGCATACTCGCCACTATCCTTAATCGCCGTACCGTCCATTTCCGCGACTGTACCGAGGTAAAGCTGTTGAATCTTGCGGAGTGCCTCCTCGTTGCCCTTAAACTTCAGTGCGTCATTAAGCGAACCATCTTCTTTTCTCGCCTTAACCAACACCGTCGCCGCACCAACTGCCGCATAATTCTTAACGCAGACAGGCGCCCATTTGCTACTATTCTCGGGCATCTCAAAGGTGCCGCCATTGACAATAACGAGCGCCGACCCACCAGGAAGTATTTTCTTTTCACTATCCTGTATGTCAGAATCTTCAGCGCGAATACAGCACTTAACGCTATTATCTGACCGTTCAGCCTTGAAGTTGCCTCCGTTTACTTTAATGACACCATTCATCACATTAAAGACATGCGCCATCTTGGATGAGTAATTGCCGTCTTCAATCACAACAAACGCGGGAGCGAGTCTTGTTACTCCATCTACCGTAATACCCTTTTCACCGACACAGAATGCAGTCTTTGCACTGGACTCGTCCGTCTCATGAGACCAGCTTCCTTGTCCCCTAAAGACGATGAAGGCATCTTCAATCGTAAAGCCGGGGTCACCAGGTTTCGTCATGTTAAAGGTAACCGTGCTCGCTTCATTGTTAAACACGATGTGCGTTGTGTTCGAGCCCGTGCCCAAAATTTCGACCGTATCCGTAATTGTAAAGTCTCTAATAATGTCAATCTGGACAGGAGTTGTGGAGCTATCCGCCTCAAGTGCCGCGGTGACGGCGGCTTGGAGCGTCGGATAACCTTCTTCGCCAATCTTCGCGACAGATCCTTCTTTGAACTTAGCGTAAATCGTTGTGGTTGCTGTAATCGTTAGTGGGAATGTTGCTTCAGTTACTTTGCCGTCTACGAGCGTATACCAGCCCACGAACTCATAACCCTGCGGCGCTTCTGGATCGTCAGGTTTAGCAACTTCAGAGCCTTCTGTAACAATCTCGGCAACCTTCGTCCAGCCTTCAAACTCATCGTTGTCGTCGCCAATTATCCCTTTATAGGAAACGACGAATGGGGAGACGATGAAGGCGGGTTGATCTGCCGCGGTAACGAGTTGGAAGTCGTCCACTTTGCCCGTACCCTTAAAGCCCACAGCGGTCAGGCTCGTATCCTTCGTGAGGGATGGGAAGATCTGCTTGAGTTCGTAATAGCCCTTGACGGAGTCCGACAACTTCGACGCGTCCGTAAAGAGTGCCTGATACTCAGAATCGACAGCCGAAACTGCTACGCCATCAATGTAAACCACAAAGCCGAGGGAACCATCGGTATAAAGCGGCATCGCCTTGACCGAGAGACGCGCCCACTTACCTGCGCTAACAGGCACCGCCCCGCTCGCCGTAAGTAGCGTAACCTCGTTTGTCGTAGTCGCCGCGTCGTTTCCGCACTTAATCATAAGATTGGTCGAATATGTATAATAGGTCTCCCCATCTTTCTCGCTCTCAAGTTCTTCTTCCTCAAGCCAAATCAAGAACTTCTCGTCCGCTTGTGGTTCGGGCGCGTCCTCAGCGTCCGCCGCCGTGAAGGAGATGAGCGTATCAAGCACAAAGCTTTCGCTATCCGCCGCGACCGCGCTACCGTCCGTACTGAAGGTGCGCGTGAGGTTCGTCGCCTTCGCGAGATTCAAGTAGTAATCGCCTGACCAAGTGTCAACGGCAGGGACATTTGTCGCGCCCTCCGTCTCGTCATAGGCATAGCCGTCGTTCTTCTCGTCCGCATAGGAAACCGCCGTGATATTCTCTGCCGCGGCACTATCGGTAGACGACCAGCCGCCCGCTTCCACCGCCGCGGCATAAGTCCAGTCGCTCTCAAACGATTCTTGGACTTTGGTAAAGTCAGCCCTTAAGACGGACGCACCAAACGCCGCCATCAAACAAGCAATTATCGCTTTTTTCATACTACTATACTCCCAAACTCCCCGCCCCATGCGGAGAGTTTATGCCTATACTATAACATTTATTTGCCCAAAAAGCAACCCAAATCTTGCAAATCTCGCGCGTAAGTTCAATCGGCGAGGGTGCTTATTGCGAAGAGGGGTATATTGATTAGCTTGCATGTCGCCGTTTGCTCGAGCGGAACTTCTTGTTCCACATACGGCAAAAGCGAGGTTCTATACGCGATCTCAGGACAAAACCGCCGCGTATACGACTGCAAACTTTGAGAATGGACATTCCGCGTCGCTTTCACTTCAAGCGGCACAATGCGCGTACCTTGTAAAAAGACGAAGTCGACTTCGGTGCGTGAGTCAGCCGTGCTCCAATAATACGGCGCGAAGCTCGTCTCGGACTTTAGTTGTTGAAAGACATATTGCTCGGTAAGCGCACCTTTAAACTCCTTGAAGATAGCAGTTTCTTCTAGGACGGCGGCGGCGGGTAAGTCTGAGAGCGTCGTGAGTAAACCCACATCGAGTAAATAAACTTTAAAGGCACCATTCGCATAGGCCTCGAGCGGCAAGCGCGGCACTTTTACGCGGCGATTTATCGCGATAAGCCCCGCGTCCTCTAACCACGCGAGCGGATCGCGAAACTCTGTCGCGCGCGCCCCCTGCTTTAAGACGGAAAAGACAAAGCGCTTATTCTCCCGCGCGAGTTGGCTCGGTATGGAGCGCCAGCACATCTCTATTCGGCGCACATCTTGCTTCGGCGCGTGTTTCGAAATGTCGCGTTGGTAACCCGTCAAAATCTCGTGGTGCACCTCGCGAACATCCGCTAGGCGATCTGTTTGAATGTAAGTGGCGACAGCTTCGGGCATGCCGCCAATGACATAATAGAGTCGTAGCCTTTCTATAAGCCGCGACTCGAATGTCTCAAGAGTGCGCCAGTCACGCGCTTTAATAGATTCCGCCAAGCGCTCCTCGCCGAGCGCGACGAGAAACTCCATAAATGAGAGCGGGTAAACTGGCAAAAGGTTCACCTTACCGACGGGGAAGCCTGTGGAAGGTGTCCCTTCAGATGCCGCGCGCGTCTCATCCGTGCGGTACTCTAACCCAAGAAGTGAGCCAGCCGCAATGATTGCGAGCGCGGGATAATCCTCACAGAAGTACTTAAGCGAAGTGAGCGCGTCCTTACAAACTTGAATCTCATCGAAGAGAAGGATTGTGTTCTCCGCTTCAATGCGCGTATTAAAGCGCGTCTCTAAATCGCGCACGATACGCTTAACATCAAAGTCCCGCGTAAAGATGTCCCTCAAAAGCGCATCCTTATCAAAACGCAAGAAGACAACATTCTTGAAATGCGTCTCGGCAAACTCCCGCATAAGCCAGGTCTTGCCAACCTGGCGCGCACCTTCAAGGATAAGTGGCTTTCTGCGCGGCGAATTGAGCCATTTCTGCAACTTTTCTATATATTTCTCGCGTTTCATGCCACAGAGTATACACTTTTCTGCGCCCTAGGTCAAGCAAAAACTACACTTTTATGCACCCTGAAATGGGCTTAGATTACACTTTTATGCACCTTGAAAGCGCCGAGAACTACACTTTTCTGCACCTTGGCGCGGGCGCGGAAAGCACTTTTCCGCGCCCTTCTAGCCCCGCTTAAAGCGTCGGAGCCTTGAAGAAGTCGACGATGCTATTCGTCTTATTCGGGTCTTCGCCGTGCGGATGGTGTCCGTAGAGGTGGCGGGGAATCACCTTAATTTTGCCGCCCGCGGCACGGAAGCGTTGCGTGAAGAGTTCACAATTTAATGCGGGCGGTACGGTCTGGTCTTGTCCGCCATACAGTAGCAGAATTGGAATCTGCGCCTTCGCGAGCGCCGGAGCCATGTTGACTGGCATGCGCGGGTCATCAAGCCAGTTCCCTTCCGCCGGCTTCATATCCGCCCAAGGCCCGATGCGCCCGTAGTCCGGGTTGCCAAAGCCCATGAAGTTCAGGAGCGGCGCATCTAGGTAAATGCGGCGCACGCAGTCCGGATGCGCATTCGTATAACGGACGCTAAAGAAGCCGCCCCAGCTCATGCCGATGAGATTCGCCTTGGGCGCGAAGCCGAGTTTCTCCACGAGGAAGCGCTGATAATCGCGGCAGACCTTAAGTCCAGATTCCGTCATGCGCTCAGCGAAAACATCAATCGTGACATGGTGCCAACCTTGCGCGAGAAGATCGAGACACCCTTGACGATCGACGTAAGCGTCCGCCCACTGCATAACCCATGTCCAAGGCGTGCCCGCGGCAGTTTCGCCCTTCGGCTCTACTACCCACGCCTTGTGTCCCTCAAAGTCGAAGTTGACGCGCTCAAAGCCAAACCATGTGTCGCGCACGACATTCGTCGCATTCGCGGCAATTTTCTCGTAGAGGCTTCCCGCCTGCAGGTTAACAGCGACGAGACTGACCGCCGCGAATAGTAGAGTTCTCATGTGATTGCTCCTTATGTTAGCTTGTGTGGTTAGAAAAATTACCGACGGCGTTCCGCGTCCATGCGGAAGAACCGTGCACCGTGCGCGGGCACTTCGAACGACGCCTTCTGCTCGAAAAGCCCAAGATCCGCCCGCTCAACAAGATCAAAGAACGCGACTTTGCCCGCCAAATCCGCCGCGAAGAAGTCGACGGTCATTCGGCGCGGCGAATCCGTACCATTATAAAGCGCGAGATAACGCGCGGGACCCTTCGCCGTGTCGCAGTCCTTCACGAGCACATACGCGTCACTATCACGGCGAATCGTCTGAGGAACTGCCGCGAGATCATTCTGGTTCATGCCAATTAAGAAGGGATTCGTCACGAGCGCGAAGGTCGTCTCATCCATCCGCCGCGGGTCGCATCCGAGCAAGAGCGGCGAAGAAAGAAAGCACCACATGCCGAAGTGGGTCTGCTCTTCTTGGCGCGTAAGCCCTGTATCCTCAGCGTAACCCGTCTTCGTCTCGCCGACGATATGCCCGACTTCAAGCATGTCCATATCGTTGTAGTGCCCGAGGCTCGCGAGTGGCGCGAGGGGAATCGTGTCTTCAATAATGGACTTCACGCCCGCGAGACCGTAGCTCTTCACCTTCCATGCCGCGCGGATATCTGCCGTCGCGCGCCAGGACTCGGCAATGCGCGACGCCCACGCGCCCGGATAAGTCCAGCGACAAATGTTGAGCCTCACGCCTTTCTTACCCGAGGCATCTATCGCGCGGCGGATAATCTCATAGCGCTCTTGTTCGTCGAGCTTAAGTTTTTGTCCGCCGCAGTAGTCAACCTTAATAAAGTCGAAGTCCATCTCACCAAAGAAGAAGCGGCAATCTTCCACTTCGTGTCCATACATGCCCGAGCCCTTGCCCGCAGGGTCATTGCTCCACATACTGCCGCAGGTGTCGCTCCCCGCGTCCGAGTAAATGCCCGCCTTCATGCCGAGCGAATGAATGTGGTCGACGACGGGCTTAAGTCCGTTCGGGAAGCGCACAGGGTGAATGCGCAATTTGCCGTTCTTGTCGCGTCCATAAAAGAAGCCATCGTCTATGTTCACGAAAGTATAGCCCGCCTCTTTTAAGCCATTCGTCGCCATCGCGTCCGCGACGGATGTTATGATATCCTCTGAGATGTTGACGCAGAAAGTGTTCCAGCTCGACCAGCCCATGAGCGGACGCTGTGCGCCGCCCTTCTTCGCATCCGCCGCGCCCTTCATGAGCATAAGCACGCGCTCCGCCATTTTCGGGAAGTCCTTCTCAGAGACTTTCGCCGTATTAATAAACGCCGTCTTCGCGTCCGGCGCAATCCGCATGCGGTACGGACACTTCGGACAGTTGTTGGGCTTTACTGTTAAGTCGCCCTGCGTGATTGTCGCAAGTGACGCGAGTATTAGAGAAGCCATTGTCATTTTGTTTCCTTTTCTTTCTGTCTTAGTTTTAGTTGTTTCGGTTTAGTTAAAGTTTAGGGTTGCCAAGGGATTGTCAACTGAGCGGGACGCAATACGCCGCCTTTAGTATGAACACGCAGCAGAAGCGGCTTGCCCGAACCGGGTGCACGGCGAATCAGCGCGACGGTTCCGCCAGTAGAGAGTATCGTTTTTGTGTCCCCAAAAGAAAGTCTTTCGCCCGTAGGGGAATAAGTTCCCACGGCGACAATCTCACCCGTGCCCTCAAGCGTGAACTTAATATCCATTGGGGGCTCGGGTAGCCGCACGCCGTCGTCATCCGTCGCCACCACTTGCACAAATTGACATTCGCCATCGCGCATGGCACTTTGGTCGGGGATAAGTTGCAACTGCCGCGCGTCGTGACCCGTCTTCACAGAGTCCTCGCCAATCGGTGCGCCGTCCTCAAACGCGATGACCTTAAGTTCGCCCGGCTCATAGGGGATTGCCCCCACAAAGCGCGGCGCGTTTATGCACTTACCCTCGCCTGCGAGCGTATTGTTGACATAATAAAGCACCTTATCCCCACGCGTTTCACACGCGACAGAGATGAGCTTACCCTCAAAGCCTTTGAATGTCCAGCCCGAAAGTAGCCGCACAGGGCGCGTCAATTCCTTCGCCTTAACGGCTTCATGTAGGCGCACGGCTTGCGCGAGAAGTGCCGCGTTATCAGGGCGCGTCTCGCTACGCCGCGCGTCATCCTCGGCTATTGTCTCGCGGCGCAACTCCTTAACTTGCGCCTCAATCGCGCTTTTCGTTTCCTCATCCGGCGCGAGTACATAGCCACGATAGCGGTAAGGCATCCATTCGCGCGTCCATGAGGTGTCGCGAAACGGCAGGTCGAAAAGTTCCGCCGTCGGCAGAATGTCGTCCGTCGTGCCCGCTTGGCGATCTGGTCCTTTCGAATAGAGCGTCGGCACCATGTTATTACCGTTCGAGACATAGACATAATCTTGTCCCCACGGGTCTTTAACAAGTTGGCGAATATACGGACCATTCCAACCAGGCTTACGGACTTTATCCGAAGCCAAGAACGCTAAGCCTTGTTCCGTCGTCGGATACTCCCCCACATGATAGCGGTAGCGTCCGAGCGCGACAGCGAGCGCGTCCACTGACTTGTGGGCTTGGAGGAGCGCCTTCGAGATTGGGGCGCGTCCGCCTTTGCCTGTCGCGGAAAGTACGAGCGAGCCCACGATGAGAAGCCCGATAAGTACGACACCATAGAAGACCACGCCCTTCTTAAAGACAGGCGGCTTAAGCCCACCCATCTCCGCACGCTTCTGGGCGAACTCGCGCCGCACGGCTTCGATTTCCGCGTGGTGCGAGACCGTCAACTTCTTCTTGGCGGGGAACTTCTTGCGGAGCTTAGCGTAGTCGACCATACTTAGAAGATTTCACACTTCGGCAATTCGCCGACAATTGGGCGCGCGTAATCAAGGAACGCCTTCGTGATGTCGTGTCCGTTTTTCGCGATGTAGGCGCTGGGCATACTGCGCGTAAACTTCGCCGCCTCTTGTATTGGACGCGGCGCAAACGCGACTTGATATACTTTACCCTTCTCGCGCAGAATGGCGATTGTGCCCTTAGTAAGTTCGCCCTTTAGTGCCGCCTTAACAGCGACGCGCCCCGCAAGCCGCGCTTCTTTCTGGTCAACCTTTGACGCAATCCCGGGGAAGCTCCGTTGCAAATACCCGAAGGTATCCGCCCTTACGCGCTTAACCTTGCCCGTCGCTTTTAGCGCCTTCGCGAGATGATCCCCGAGAGCACCCGTACCAGACATTTGCACATTGCCGTGACTATCTTTCTCACCGCCCGCGAACTGTGCGCCGATAGATTCACCCTTCGCGTCGCGGATGCCTTCCGAAACAGCTACCACGCAGCGTCCCTCTTTCTTCAAGGTCGCGAGGACATCCGCCTCAAACTTCTTGAGAGAGAATGGCACTTCGGGGAGATAGATAAGGTGAGGACCATCCCCCTTATTGCGCCGCGCCAGAGCCGATGCCGCCGTTAAGAAGCCCGCGTCGCGTCCCATAACAACATCAATCTTCACGCCACCAAGCGCACGATTATCGAGATCGTCGCCCATAAATGCCGCGGCGACAAACCGTGCCGCGGAGCCAAAACCGGGCGTGTGATCGCAACTGCGAAGGTCATTATCTATCGTCTTAGGGATATGATAGACGACGAGCGGATAGCCTACTTTCTCAGCTTCCTCGGCAACAATGCGCGCCGCGTCCGCGGAATCGTTTCCGCCAATATAGAAGAAGTAGCCGACTTCTAATTTACGAAACGCCTCGAAGATCGCCTTACAATCCGCCGCGTCGGGTTTACGGCGGCAACTTCCTAACGCTGAGGACGGCGTTTCGGCAATTGCTTCTAACTTAGCGACTGTTGGCTTGCGCAAGTCAATATAGCTATTACTGAGAATGCCCTCAATGCCATGCCGCGCACCAAGTATCTTACCAATGCACGGGCTCTTTCGGGCTTCAAGCACGGCTCCGACGAGCGACTCGTTGATAACCATGCTCGGGCCGCCCGATTGCGCAATAACCATATTCATCTTCTTCATAATAAGATTGCCTTTCTCTCTCAGTAAACACGAATATAAGTCTCGGCTTTTAGGCGCTCAAGCCACGCGGCATACGCCTTCTCGCCATTGACTTCTTTTACATGTTGTTCAATTTCCGTGTACGCTTCAGCAAAAGAGCGTGCCTTCGCCGGACGCTCCACGTCCTTTCTTAAAAGGAAGCTCCAGCCATCCAAATTAACCCAGTCGCTCATTGTCCCGACGGGCATTTTGGCAATTTCGGCGCAAATCTCAGGTTTAAAGACTTGAGACGCGACGACATTCGTCCATGCGCCGCCCTGTGTCGCGTGAGTATCGGCGGACCACTTCAGCGCAACTTCAGCGAAGGTATTTGTCTTGAGCGCTTCCGAAACCGCACTCTTTAGCGCGGACTGCTCCGGCTTCAGCAAGATAACCGAGACATCCACCGTGCCCGGCTCGCCATAGCGATCGGGGTGCGCCTTATATTCCGCCAACATTTCAGCGGGTGTCGCCGAGACCATCTTATCAATAATGTTCCAGCGCATCGCCCCGACGATGAGATCGTCCTTAATACGCCGACGGAAGTCGCCGAAAGTCGTGCGATTCTCGGCGAGGGAGGCGATAAGCTTGTTGCGGTCGCCTTGGAAAAAGCGATCGGTAATTTCCTTCACGCGATTATCAACGACCCACTCTTGCATGGACATCTTAGCGGCAGTTGCTGCCTTTAAGATAAGCTCGCGATCAATAAGTTTATTGCGATAAAGCTCATATTCGGCAGAAGTCGCCCCCGCGCGGCGCATTTCATCTATGACATCGCTCCGCAGAATTGAGACCTCGCCCACCGTGGCGGCGAGGCCATCGACCTCAACCGCCGCGAGGGGCGCGACGCACAGAATGTACGCCGCTACCCAGAATGAAAAACGGCTTTTCATATCTGTCCGTCCTCCTTTTACCTTAGAGAAGTGCCGCGATCGCCGCACCAATCATAGGCGCGTCTTCGACAGGCGGGGTAATCTCGTAATGGATGTTGCGCATCTTAACGAGCATCTGGTCAAGTTCGCGCTTAACCGTGTCCGCGAATGGGATTGCCCGCGTCTTATAGTAAGTGGAGCCGTCCGCATTGATCGCCACAGGTGCCGAAGCGTCCACGCCGCCACCCGACTTAATGACGAATGCCGCCAAGTGAATTGCCGTCAAAGTCGCGGCTCTTTCAAAGACAGGGATGCCTAAACGCCGCGCCATACGTGCGTCATTAGCGTCCGCGAAGATAGCGTCGAGCACATTCTCGCGTCCCGGCTTAACATACGCCGCGCAGAAGTTATCGAAGTCCATCGTCTCCAAAGCGCCAAGCCCCATAATCTTCGCCGCCGCTTCAGGCGAGAAGAAGCCTTCCTTAGCCGCCGCCTTGTAGATTTCAAGTCCGATTGGCCCCAAATACGCGCCCGAAATCTGCTTTTCGAGGAACTGCGCACCGGGATTCGCGCTCTTATCATCGACTGCAATATCAAAGGCACTGCGGGCGATCTGGTTAAAGGCGCCCGATTCCGCATTGATAATCATTGAGCCATCGGCTTCGAGGTCGCCAAGTTTCGTGATATTCGCATTCTTCTCGACATACGCGGCGTTTGTGCCCGTACCCAAGATGAAGCCGATATACGAGGAATAGGTGCGGTCGCCCTCAGTCGCTTTCGCGGCGAGGAGTGTCGCGACAGTATCATTCACAATAGCGATCTTATCGCCACCCGTACGCTTACGCAATTCCTTGCCGACATACTGCCCAACAATCGTTGGCGCGTCACATCCCTTCGTCCAACGCACAAGCCGTGCGTCGAGGTCGGGGGTTGCCGCGGCTGGATACGAGAAGCACCAGCCGACTTTGGTCGCGTCCGCGAACGATTCTAGGCGCTTCAATTCGGCGACGAACGGCGCATAGAACTCCTCGGTATCGACATGTCCTTTCGAGCCGGGCATGGGCTGGTTCTTCTTTTCGGCGATAGTCGGCGGTATCGAGACAACCGCGCCACGAAAGTTCGTGCCGCCCGCGTCCAATACAGCGACTTTCACGCCTTGCGGCACTTTACCTTCTACGCCGACATAGGTCGGGATCATCATCAGCGAGGAAGTCTCGCCTCTGAGTCCACGCTCCATTTCGGCTAGAAACGCGGCTATCATAGCCGAGCGATCTAGTTCAGCGGCGGTAACAAAACCGTTAGCCGCTAAGAATTCTTCAGGCGTTCTCATGCATTAGTCCTTTCACTAGGTTTATCCAGTCAGAATTGGTGAGAGCCTCTGCCCTCGCCGTAGATTGTATCATATTTTTGAAGACACTGCCAAGCTGTTTTCTGCGATGCGCAAAGGCAGTTTTCGTTAAATTGAAGAAAAAGTCGCGTTCTTTCGCTGTTAAGGCTAGATTTCTATCATGGCGCACAAGGGTGACCACGCTAGAGCCAACCGCCGGACGCGGCCAGAAGCAACTCGCCGCAACCTTACGGACGACGCGCACATCATAATCGAGCTGTGCCCAGACACCCGCTAAGCCGCGGACTTTTGTGCCTTCGGGGGCGGCTAGGCGTTCGGCGACTTCGGTTTGGACGAGTACTGTCATAACGGGAATTGTGCGTAGCCGCACGAGGTCAAGCAAGATACGCGTCCCCGCTTGATAGGGGAGGTTCGAGACCATCGCGTCAAAATTACCCGCCTTTCGGGCATCAAGTGCCGCGCTTTCTTGGTCAGGACCGCGCGACAAATATTCAAGCGCGTCCCCCGAGACAACCGTCAAGTTGGGGGGTGTCCCAAGTGAAGTCGCTAAACGCGCAGCAAGAATTGGGTCCTTTTCTATGGCAGTAACTGCCGCGCCACGCGAAAGCATTTCTTCCGTCAGCACCCCAAGCCCAGGGCCAATCTCCAAAACGCGCTTCCCGGCTGCAGATCCCGTCCCGAGACCCGCGTCAACAATTGCCGTAAGGGCATTGCGGTCAATAAGGAAGTTCTGCCCGAGTACCTTATTTGGATGGAAGCCATTCTCAATGCACCAGGCCTTTACTTGTGTCGGACTCGTTAAATTCATTTTGCCTCCTTCGTAGAGGGGGTGGGCTTTTTCGGCTCTTTACCCCACACGCCGCCGAGCTTATCCATTGGGCTAATGTATTCCCATTGTGGGTCTTTGGAGGAGCCATGCACCTGAAACTCGAGCAAAAACTTCGTAAGCGCCCAAGTTACAGGCTTTATGAGAGTACTGACAATGGACGCATTCTGCAAAAGTTTAACCTGCGCGGCAAAGTTGAGTTCGTCCTTTACAATATCATAAGTGCCGCGGGCGGTCACGGTTACGAGTCCCCCCGAAATGACCACATTCGTCGTAGAGAGGATTCCGTCCTTGACGATAAAGTCGCCGGACGCATTAGAAAGGTTGGTTAGGTAGTCCACGCCCGGCACATGAGTCGCCAATTCCTTAGTAAGACCCGCAAAAATACGCAATTGCGCGAGGTGCCCATCTTTTATGCTAATCGTGCCGCGTCCA
>CAVCAF010000075.1:0-12016 GCA_963600185.1 Azospirillum sp. 51_20
CCGCGGTCTCTTGCCCGATAGACCGCGGTCTCCAAGCCAATAGACCGCGGTCTCTAAGCCTATAGACCGCGGTCTCTTGAAGGTTTCCCAGTAAGGGAGGGTAGGCGAGGTACTGGGACGGGGTCCGCGAGAGGCAGGGAAGGGGGAGCGGGGGTGCTTAGTCGGGGCGTTTCCGCCCCGAAACCTAACATCTCGGACACGCTTACCGCGGCAGTTTGGGTCGCTGGGTTTTGGGGGTAGGGGTCGCTTACCGCGGCAGTTTGGGTCGCTGGGCTTTGGGGGTAGGGGTCGCTTACCGCGGCAGTTATCCGCGGCAGTTTGGCTCAAAATAGTGTTTGCATTGACGGGGTACATTTGGTATACTATTACTTAATGAAAACTATGAGAAAGGTTTTGAGCTTTTGATATGAGCGACGGAGTTAAGGCTGTCAAGGTCTTGATCTTGGGTTATGGCATTCGTGGACGCACCTATGCGGCGTATGCTTTAGACCATGCTGAGGATTTGGAGATCGCGGGTCTCGCGGACCCGGTGGCGGCGTTTCCAGCGGACGCTACCTATCCGACTTGGAAGAGCTGGGAAGCCGCGCTCGAATCGGGCGTTAAGGCGGATGCTGTCATTATTGCTTTACCCGACCACCTTCACTATGCCGCGTGCTATAAGGCACTTAAGGCGGGCTACCATGTTTTACTCGAAAAGCCCATTGGGTGCAACTGGAAGGAGTGCTTGGAGATTCGTGAGGCGCAGATTGCCTCGGGCAAGCTCGTCCTGACGGGGTATGTGCTGCGGTATACTCCTCTATTTAAGCGCCTGCATGAAGTCCTCGAGTCGGGTGCAATCGGTAAGCTTACGAGCGTCCACCTCCTCGTAGAAGTTTCGTATGGCAAGTCGGCGCACGCTTACTGCCGCGGCAACTGGTCCGTTGAGAAGAATGGTACGGGGATGCTCGTTAATAAGTGCACCCACGACTTCGACCTGATCGCGTGGTGGATGCGGGGGCGCACCTGCGAGAAAGTTTCCAGCTTCGGTTCGCTTATTGAGTGCCGTCCCGAGAACAAGCCCGAGGGCGCGGCAGATCGCTGTAAGGACTGTCCCGAGAGCGTGCGCAAGAATTGTCCCTTTGACGCGTACAAACTCTACTATGAGCACACCGACCTGCGCTACCACTTCGCGGATGAATCGGACGCGGCAATTTTGAAGATGATTGAGACCTCGCCTTATGGGCGGTGCGTTTACGCGTGCGGGAATGATTCCGTCGACCACCAGACGGTGCTTATGCTCTATGACGGAGGGCTCACGGTCACTTTGGAGATGGAAAGCTTCTCCCAGCGCCGCACCCGCATTATGCATTTCTACGGCACCCGCGGCGAAATTGTCGCGGACGATTCCCAAATCGTCATCAAGCCTTTCTTGGACGATGCGCGTAAGATTGAACCTGAGCAACACGGACACCACGGCGGCGGCGATCGTGAGATTATGACCGCGTTTGTGGAGCTCGTAAGGGAGAATCCGTCGCCCGAGAAGTGCACGGCTATTCTAGATGAGGCGCTAGAGTCCCATCGCCTCGCCTTCCTCGCCGAAGAATCGCGGCACTCGGGGCGCACAATGGACGGACAGGCTCAGCCCGACTAAACTAAAGGATATTTTTCACTACTAACCCAAAACTAATAAATAGGAGATACTAATGACACTAAGTACAAGTAGACGTAATTTCCTGCGTGGCATCGCGGGAGTTGGCGCATTGAGTGCGGCGGGAGGCTGCTTCTCGATCGGCTGTGGTGGCGATAATCGCATTCGCCTCGCCGCTGTCGGCGTTATGGGTAAGGGTTATTCGGACTGGTTACCGATGCTCAAGTCCGGACTCGTCAAGATCGTTGCTTTTTGTGACTGCGACTACAGTAAGCGTATGGACGCGCAGCGCTCGCTCATTCGTGACGGCGTTGACTTTGATATGTTCTCGGTGCCGTTCTACACCGATTACCGTAAGCTCCTCGATGACGCGGGCGTTCTCGGCATCCAGGCGATGACCGTTTCGACGACGGACCATACCCACGCGCCTATCGCGATTCAGGCGATGAAGCAGGGCATTCATGTCTATGTCCAGAAGCCCCTCGTGCGCACCCTTTGGGAACTCGACTACTTCAATAAGACGGCGAAGGAATATGGCGTCGTTACTCAGATGGGCAACCAGGGTAGCTCGCTCCAAGGCTTCCGCCGCGGTGTTGAGGTTTTGAACTCGGGTATTCTCGGCGATGTGACCGAGGTTCATGTCTGGACGAACCGTCCTGTGTGGCCTCAGGGCGCGGCGGCTGCCGAGGCGACCAAGGGCAAGGCGGATGGCATTCCCGCGGGCTTCAACTGGAACACGTGGCTTGCGACTGCCGCGGATCGTCCATTCAAGGGTGCGTATGCGCCAGGCAAGAAGGGGTACGATCCGTGGGGGCTTAGCGCGAACGTGTATCATCCGTTCAGCTGGCGCGGCTTCTTCGACTTCGGTTGCGGTGCGTTCGGCGATATGGCTTGCCATACGATGAACCTCCCGTTCCGTGGCCTTGAACTCACGACTGTCACCAAGGCGGAACTCAAGCAGATTGAGGATAAGACCGATATCGCCTTCCCGATGAAGTCCATCGTCGTTATGACTTACGCGGCGCGTGACTCGAAGGTGCGTCCTGGTGTCAAGCTCCCCGAAGTCAAGCTCACTTGGTATGATGGCGATTTGAAGCCTGCCGCGGATATTATGCCGCAGGTCGTCGCCGCGCAGGGTCAGGTTCCGAATACGGGCTGCCTCGTGATTGGCTCTAAGGGCATCCTTTGCTCGACCAATGACTACGGTGGGGATAGCTTCATCGCGCTCAAGGGCGAGGCGAAAGTTGTCAATATTAAGGAGCATGAGGCGTGCAAGGCGATTGCCCACACGATTCCTTATCGCGGCGATTCCGTCGCGGGTACGGCGGTTTCCTCGGGTGCCGCGGCAGTTTCTGCCGATGGTCAATATATCGAGTTCTTGGACGCCATCCGTGGCGAGGGCCCTGTCTTCGCCCAGACGCATTCGCGTTGCTATTCGGATGTCGACTACTCCATTCCTCAGATGGAAGGTATCCTTGTTGGTTGCATCGCCCAGCGCATCGGTAAGACGGGTGCTGAAGGGGTGTTCCATTGGGACGCGTCGAAGCAGGCATTCGCTGAAGACGCGGCGAACGCCTTCCTTAAACCTTATATTCGTAAGGGCTTTGAATTCTAATGAATAGACGTGAATTCTTCAAGTCGGCTGCCGCGCTCGCGGCAGTCGGCATGATGAGACCAGGGCGGGCATTAGCGGGGACCCAAGGCGCGAACCGCAATAACCCGATTTGGCTCATGACTTCCGCCTTCCCGGGCGAGTCGTTTGATGATGTTATGGCGCGGGCGAAGAGCGTTGGTGCGCAGGGTCTAGAGCTTTGCGTCTTCCGCCGCGATTCGGATCGTACCGACCATACGGCGACCCACCTTGATTATGAGATCTTTGATCTCGAGGCGGCTAAGCGCGTTGTTGCGAAGTGCAATGAACTCGGGCTGCGCGTCAGCGTGGGGGCATACGATAACCTCATTGGTGGCGACCCCATTCAGCAAATCAATAACCGCAACCACATTCTTAAACTCATCCGTATCGCGGCACTTTTGGGCGGCGATGAGAATGATGTCGTGTGTGGTACATTCGTCGGTTATGACCATGTTCTTGGGCGCACCGACCGCGGCTTTGAAAAGAACCTCGAGAAGTTCCAGAAGGTCTTTACCCCAATTCTCCACTATGCGAAGGATTTGGGCGTAACGGTCTGCGTAGAGAACTGCCCGATGGAAGGGTGGCAACCCGCGACGGCTCCTGATGTTTACAATAACCTCCCAGGGTGCCTCGCCGCGCGTAAACTTATGTACGCCATTTTGGACGATAAGGCTTCGTCGGCTTTGCAAGAAACCTACGACCCGTCGCACGATGTTTGGCAGCATATCGACCCCTCGGATGTCATTGAAGCGATGGACTTTAAGCGCCTTCGCCGTGTGCACATCAAGGGTACGCGCAACTTCCCGAAGTCAGCGGACGCGATTCATTGGGGTCGCCTCTATCCCGAGCAGGTCGTTGACCCCGCGCTCGCGAAAAAGGCGGGTGTTCCTATCGCCGCGAATGAGTGGGCGCGCTTAAATTATGAGCCGCGCTTGCCCGGTTTCGGCGGCAGTGACTCGTGCGACTGGACGAAGTTCCTCTCTACTCTCATGGCTAAGGGCTTCAAGTTCCCGTTCGTCATTGAGAATGAGGCGGTTAACTCGTCCCATACGGGTAATATGGGCGCGACAATTCAGGGCTTCCGTGCGACGATCCTCAATACGGCGCCGCAGGTTTGGCCGCTCGGTAAGGATGGCTACGCGTTTGATGATGCGCAAATGAAGTCCGACCCGATGAAGATGACGCGCAAGACTGACTTGCCCGTTATGACAATTGATAAACTAAGTTAATTTCACTAACCAAGAAAGGTAAACTACAAAATGAATGTTACTAGAAGAGGATTTCTCGGCAGCCTCGGGGCAGGCGCGGCACTTACCGCGATGCCGGGTTGCTGTACAGCGATGTGCCGCGCGGCGCGTCCAGGTAAGGTTGCGTTGCAACTTTACTCCATTCGTACCTACATTAAGAATGTGGGTCTAGCGAAAGCGCTTGCAGATGTGCGGGCAATTGGTTATGAGGGCGTCGAGTTCGCGGGCTATTATGGCTTTAAGGCATCGGAACTCAAGAAGATGCTCGATGATAATGGTCTTAAAGCGTGC
This sequence comes from Azospirillum sp. 51_20, assembly GCA_963600185.1. GTDB lineage: Bacteria > Verrucomicrobiota > Kiritimatiellia > RFP12 > UBA1067 > UBA1067. The sequence goes on from CAVCAF010000075.1 coordinate 4,799, forward strand.
GGAACCCATGTGGGGCGCGATGCCTTCTCGCCTGAGAAGTATAAAGAAACCTGCGAGTTCAACCTCGGCTACGGCAACAACTTCATTTGCTGCCCAGGCGGTGGCAATATGCCTCCGGGGGGCTCTTGGGGTGATAAGAACCAGAAGGCCACGAAGGAAATCGATGACTTCACGAAGATGCTCTGCGAATACTACAATACAGCCGCGGAGAATTGCGCGAAGTATGGTTGCAAGGTCGGTCTTCACAACCACATGTGGGAGCACTTCATCAAGATGACGGACGGCACCTCGTACTGGGACTACTTCTTCGGTCACACCGTTAAAGCCGTCCAGATGGAGCAGGATGTCGGCTGGTCGACTTGCGCGGGTGTTGACCCCTGCGTGCAGTACGCGAAGTACCCAGGACGCTCCTTCACGCTTCACGCGAAGGAAAACGGCATGGGCGCGGGCGTTAAGAAGTTTGACGCGATTCTCGGTCAGCCAGGTCAGCCAGGCGCGGTGCCTGTTGATTGGGATCGTCTCTTCAAGGCTACTGACGCGGATAACGTACAGTGGTATGTCGTTGAGTGCGAACGCCATGAGGATACGCTCGACGCGGTTAAGCCCTCGTTTGACTTCTTGAAGTCCAAGGGCCGTGTTTAATAACTAAATAAAGGTTAAATACATGAAAGCGAATGTATCACTTAATCGCCGTAGCTTCCTTTTCGGTTCTGCCGCGGCAATGACACTCGCGGGGTGCGCGACTTCCAAGATGGGAGCGCGCGTCCTTAAGCCGGGCGAGAAGTTCCGTATTGCCATGATTGGCTACGGCATCCAGATGCGCACGGCGCTCATTCCGCAGTTCCTCAATAAGACTTACGCGAAGAATGTGGAAATCGTGGCGGTTTGCGATTGCGATCGCGTCCGTGCGGCGGCGGGTGCTACTCAGGTTAACAATGCGTATGGCAATGACGCGTGCAAGGTCGTCTATGACTTCCGCGATGTGATTGCTGACCCCGAAATTGACGCGGTTTGCATTGCGACCCCTGACCATTGGCATGCCTACATCTGCGTTGAAGCGATGAAGCATGGTAAGGATGTCTACTGCGAAAAGCCCCTTACCTTCTCTATCGATGAAGCGCGTAAGGTTATGGCCGCTCAGAAGAAGTATGGACGCGTCTTCCAGACGGGTTCCATGCAGCGTAGCTGGCGCGAGTTCCGTACCGCCTGCATGATCGTCCGCAATGGTCTTATTGGCGATATTAAGTATGTGGACGCGAACTATGGGCGCGGCGGAAGTAAGCTCGGTGGTCCTACCCACCCCATTCGCTTCTATGATGTCCCTGAGAATGCGGAAAAGGAAGGCGCGGCGAATCCCGATGTCGACTGGAATATGTGGCTCGGCCCCGCGGCTTGGCGTCCGTATTCAGATCAGCTCGCGCCGCGTGGCGTGAACCAGTTCTACCCGATGTTCTGGCGTTTCGATGATGATCTTGGCTCGGGCTACAATGGCGACTGGGGTGCGCACCACCTCGATATCGCCCAGTGGGGACTTGATATGGATAAGTCCGGCCCTGTTAAGATTATCTGTTCGCAGTTGCCGCACTCGAAGGATCTCTTTCATGGCGGTCGTCGCCAGTTCGGTATGAAGATGATCTTCAAGAAGTCCTATGGCGATGTGGAACTCTACCACGGACCCTTCGGTACATGGGGCACAGTCTTCTACGGCACGAACGGCATTGTCGCGGTTAACCGTGGCAAGATCGCGGTTTGGCAGGGTACTGGCGCGGTTGTGCCGACCGAGGAAGTTCGTAAGGCGCTCGAGGACGCTTCGTTCAAGCCTGAATGCCTTATCGCTTCGAGTATCGGTAAGGACTATGGTACGGACGCGGTTGTTAAGCAAGACAATTCGCTCGCCGCGGCACTTGATAAGCTCGATAAGAAGTATGACCTCGCCAACGCCAAGGTTCAGCTTTATAAGAGCCCGAATCAGGTGCAGAACTTCTGCGAGTGCATGGCTTCGCGTAAGTGCACGATTTCCCCGTCGGAAGTCGGTGGGCGTAGCGCGACACTTTGCTTGCTCTGCAACATGAGCTACAAGTACGATGCCTCCTTCGAGTGGGATCCGTACAAAATGGACTTCGCTGGTGGCAACTGCCGCGGTATGTCCATTAAGCGCGATGTCTATCGTAATGGATGGGATATCGTAGTCTAAGTTATTAACCCTTATTTTAGGTACGGGAGTGCCGCGGGGCGAATGCTTCGCGGCGCTTTCTAAATAAAGGAACGAGAAGATGGCAAAGACGATTATTAAGAATGCGCATGTGATTTCGCCTGGCGTAGACCTCGAAGGCGCGACAATTGTTATTGAGGGCAAGAAAATTATGTCCGTAACGACGCGCAAGGTCAGCGAGAAGGGCGTCGAGACCCTCATTGATGTGAGGGGCAAGTATGTAATGCCAGGCTTTATAGATGTGCATACCCACGGCTCGGCGACATACGACTTTTGTGATGCTGATCCTGAGGCTGTCTTCAAGTTCGCTGAGGCGAAACTTCAGGAAGGTGTAACGACGCTCTTCCCGACGACCCTAACGGTTTCGCACGAGGAACTCATGCAATCCGCCGCGAACGCGAAAGCGTATGTAAAGGCGGGCTCACCTTTTTGTAAAGTCCCTGGCATTCATCTTGAGGGACCCTTCATTAATAGCAAATGCTGCGGTGCACAAAACCCCGCCTATGTGCGTAAGCCTTCCTTTAAGGAAGTGAAAGAAATCGCGAAGGTGTTCCCTGTTTTGCAGGTTTCGTATGCGGTAGAGACTGAAGGCGGCGCGAAGTTCGCGAAGGACTGTCTTAAGGCGGGCATTACCCCGAGTTGCGGACATACCGCGGCGAAACTCGCCGATCTTATGCCCGCCTACAAGAATGGCTTGCGGCACATGACCCACTTCTGCAACCAAATGACCGCTCTCCACCATCGCGAGATTGGCATGGTTGGCGCGGGGTTCTTGATTGACGACCTGATTACGGAAGTTATCTGCGACAAGATTCACCTCTGTCCCGATATGTTAAAGCTTATCTTTACGAAGCGCAATCTCGCTTCTGTTCAGATGATTACGGACTCCCTGCGCTGTTCGCACTGTCCCGACGGCTATTCGTTCAAGATGGGCGGACTCGATGTGCGCCTTGAGAAGGGCGAGGCGCGGCTTGTGAAGGGCGGCAATTTGGCGGGCTCCACGCTCTGGATGGGCGACGGACTGCGCAATGTCCATGAAGTTACGGGGATTCCGCTTAAGGATCTCGTGCGTACGACTTCGTGGAACCAAGCTCTTGAGCACGGCTGGGGCAAGTCGCTCGGTAAAGTCGAGAAGGGCTTCACGGCAGATCTCGTAGTCATTGATAAAAAAAGTTGGCGTCCAGCAACAGTACTCATTGACGGCGAGCCAAGAGTATGATATAATATACGCCAACAATCGTGGTACGCTTTCGATAATCTCCGCGGAGGGATGGCCGAGTGGCTGAAGGCAGCGGTTTGCTAAATCGCCATACGGACTAATCTCCGTATCGAGGGTTCGAATCCCTCTCCCTCCGCCAATTTATGCGAAAGCATTCTTTTTGGAGACTAGTTATGAAGAAACTGATGTTGTTTTCGCTCGTCTGCGCATTCGCGGGTAGCCTATTCGCCGCGTCTCACTGGAAGAATCTTACGGATAAAGCCTGGATTTCGGGCGAGAAGTATACTGAGGCGGATCTCTACGGACGCGTCGTTTGCGTGTTTTACTGGACGCCAGACTCTCCAAACATTGACTCCATTCTGCCGCGCGTGGAAGAACTCTGGCAGGCTTATAAGTCTAAACCCTGTGTCTTCGTGAGTTCCGTTTCGGGTAAGAAGGAGGATATTAAGCGCCTTATTAAACTGCACAAGATTTCCTTCCCCGTTTATGAGAGACTCGACACGGCGGACGCGACTTCGGGTACTTCGCTCGGCTTTCTTGTTCTCAGTCACCGCGGCAAAGTCCTCTACGGCAACACGAGTGACCGTGAGGCGACGGTTGCGCTTGTGAATGCGCTCGGCGAAGTTGGCAAGCCCTTTACGCTCCTTGGTGATGTTGAGTTCGGCAAGAAGAGTAAGTACCGCAGTCTTGAGAAGGCGCTGGTTCTTGGTAAGCCCACGAAGAACATCATTAAGAAACTGAAAAGCGACATAAAGAAGGCGGAAGCGAAGTCCGCTTCTGAGGCGCAAAAAGATCAGGCGTCTGAGGCGGAGTCCATCCTCTCAGCAATTGATTCTTCGAAGAGCGAGATTAAGGAAGAAATTGAGGGCATGGCGGAGTTCCGCGCGGCGGAAGCTGTGAAACTCGCGACCCTTTATATGAAGTCCTTCCCCGAGGATAGCGCGGAGTTGAAGGAAAAGATTCCTGAATGGAAGACGCTCGCGAAGGAGCAGGCGAAGGCCGCGGCGGAAGCTAAGAAAGAAGCCGCTGAGAAGAAGTGAGTTTCCTCAAAAGCACGGTTGTTGTCGGAGCCCTAACCTCGCTGTCGCGTGTGTTAGGGCTTGTGCGTGAAATGTTGCAGTCGCGCCTCATTGGCGCGGGCATAGAGCAAAGCGCATTCACGCTCGCTTTCGCGATTCCCAACATGGCGCGCAAGCTTTTTGGCGAGGGAGCCTTAACTGCCGCGTTTGTGCCTGTCTTTAAAGGGGAGCTTGAGCAGGAGGGGCTTGTGAAAGCCCGTGCCCTCGCCCGCGCCGTCCTAACAATGGCGTTTTTGATGATGGGGGCGATTATCCTTCTCGCCGTTTTTGGAATTTCCGCGGCGATGGACTTTGCTCCGTGGGGGTTTGCGCCAGACTCCGCGGCATGTGAGCGGACATCGCTCATCTTGCGTCTCACACGCCTCTTGCTCCCTTATATGCTCTTCATTTGTGGCGCGGCGTTTGGTATGGGCGTACTAAACGCGATGGGACGCTTTAAGGCGGCGGCGTTTATGCCGAGTATGCTCAATGTCTTTTGGATTGCCGCGCTCGCCTGTCTCTTGCTCTTTGGCGATTGGTCACTCGCGAAACGGACGATTTTCGTCTGCTGGGCAATCTTAATCGCGGGCGCGGCACAAATGGCGTTCATGTTCGTTTGTATGTCCCGCCGCGGCGTTTCCCCACGCTTTACCTTTAAGGGATGGCGCAATCCCAAAGTCACGCTCGTCTGGCGCAATACCTGCATTGCCGCGCTGGGCGCGGGAGCAATCCAAATTAACTACATGCTCGACCAAGTCCTCGGGCAAATCGCCGCACCTTGGGCGGCGGGGGTAATCGGCTATGCCGAACGGTTGATGGACTTACCCCTCGGGATAATTGGGGTTGCCTTCGGCACGGTGCTTCTCCCGACTTTCGCGGGCTGTTTCGCACGAAAGGATGTCGCGGGCGCGCAAACAATCCTTCGGCAATCGCTCTCGTCACTTTTTTTTGTAATGCTCCCCGCAGCGGCTGGACTTTGTGTGCTCGCGATGGAAATTACCCGCGTCATCTATGAGGGCAACGCCTTTGACGCGATCGCGACGGTGCGCGTGGGGAGGGCACTCGCCGTATATGCGCTCGGACTTGGCTTTTTCGGCTTCCAAAAGACTCTCGTCCCTTGGTTCCAAGCCCAAAACGACATGAAAACGCCTTTGCGTATCTCGGTTATGACGGTTATTTTGAACGCGACCTTAAACATCCTCGCCGTATATCTCTTGCCGATTGAATGGCGCCATGTGGGACTCGCGGCATCCACTGTGCTTTGTGCCGCGGTGGGGTGTGCACTCCTCATAAGTGCCGCGCACCGCCAAAATGGCACGCTTGGTCTCCGTCAAGTATTACCCGACCTCTTACGCATGTTCCTCGCGGCACTCGGCATGGCGGCGGCGCTCTTCTTTGCGCGTCCATTTATCCGCACCCTCTGTGCACCGCTCGGACTGCGCCTCGGCGAAATTGCCGCGCTCGCGGCACTCGTTCTCCTTGGGGTCGCCGCGTATGGTATTTTATCCCTCGCATTCTTTGGCGGACGCGTCCGTACACTCCTAAAGCGCCGCGGAAGGCTTTCATAGAATGATAAGTTCTTTCATAGAATGTAAAGCCCAGGGTCCTTTAGCGTGCCCACCGCGGCACTTTTCACCCCGAAATGCGTCCGTTTCACCTTTTGGCACGGTATTTGCTAAGATTGGGTGTCCGCTTTTGTGGATTACAACCTAACTAAACCTAAGAAAGGATAAAAGGAAAAATGAATCGAATCGTAGGGCTGGCGGCGATGTCCGCACTTTGCGCCACACTGGTTGCGCGTGCAGAGGAGTCTGCGCCGCCGCAGGGTACGGAAACCGAGGATAAATTCCCGCTTTCGGTTTCGGTCTCGGTGGATGTATTAAGCGACTACATTTGGCGCGGCACTATCTGTAATGATAACCCCGTTTGGCAACCAAGCGTTGGTCTAACTTATGACGCGGGTGATTACGGCTATGTCTCGGCGAATATCTGGTCGAGCTTTGATTTGACCCACAAACAAGGTTCCGCGACAAATAGTCGTAGGAGTTGCGGTCTGCAGGAGATCGACTACACGCTCTCGTATGGCGTTGAACTCTTTGGCGTCGGATTCGAAGTCGGACACATCTGGTACACCTTCCCAAATAACAACGGCGCTTCTGATCGTGAAATTTATGGGTCGGTCGCCTATGAGAACCCAATCGTAACACCGAGCGCAACCGTTTATTGGAGTTATACTAATTCTGGCGATGCGGATCCCAGCCAAGTTTATTACTCCTTTGGTCTCAGCCATGACTTCGCGTTGACGGACTCCCTCACGCTCACCCCCAACGCCTCCCTTGGTTTTGGTGGCAATGCATGGACGAAAAATGTGACCGACGAAGCCCTCGGCACGGAGCTCACCGATCAAACTGTTGGACTTTCTTTAACCTACGCGTTGACGGACTGGGTATCGCTGGGTGCACAAGTTAACTATACTTGGGTACCGAGCCACACCCTGCGCCATTCGGGAGTTGACCTAGAAGATGAAGGCCGTGTCGGCGACTACATGGGCGAAGGTAAAACCCAGATTTGCTGGGGCGGTGTCAACGCAACCTTTACATTTTAACCCCTCCTCATCAACCCTAAAAAACAATCCCCGGGCGGCATCTCTGCCGCCCGCTGTTTTTTATAGTCCATAGCCTCAAAGCCCACGCTAGAGCGCCTAGCGAAAACACGCTACGCTTATTCTA
>CAVCAF010000076.1:0-11927 GCA_963600185.1 Azospirillum sp. 51_20
CATTATTAGTTGTACGCTCGGCACAGTATCCGAACTTTTTTATTCGTGATGTGCCGTTCGCGTCAAGTTCAAATCGTTGTGTGTAATGAGCAAAGAGTCGTTCTTCCTTATCATCACCATACTTAAATCGCCATGCACAAGGAATTGGCCACGTAAACGCGCCGCCCTCCAACCATGGTTTTTCAAGATACGGCATAGACGCTTTATCGCCCATACGATTATAATCATCGGGAGAAAGCCAAACTCCTGCGCCATATTTCCCATGGTCGAGATAATCCGCATATTGTGCTTGTGCGAAATAGCCTTCGGCATCGGTTGCTACTTGAGGAACTTCACTTATCTCTAAATCTCTAAAAGGCACATCGGCAGGGAGAATTTGCACTTCAAACCCAAGAACAATCCCGCCCGCAGCACCCAAGCGCGATGGAGAAAGATTCGTGCACTGTAATGCTTTTACTATTTGGGGTGCAACCACATCCAAAACACTTTGACAAGCAGTACCTTCTACATCTATTGCCACAGTAACAACAGAAGGCTGATTTGGCATTCGCATACGTCGCCAACCATCATCATTTAACAACTTAGCACCTTTGTCGCATACCATAGTAACATTTATATCACTTGGACTCCAAAAGAAAACAACCGTCTCTCCCACAGCAAATCGGCTTCTCATAACATCATAAGGTTGACCAGTCTCCGCTTCATGCCATATCTTAATAACTGTGAGCGAGACTTCCTGCATTGTTGTTTCGCCCTTCACAGATGTGTAAGAAGCCTTCAACTTAATATCATCTTTAGTGCTACTATAATCCACACCTGTTATGCGAACCTCTTTTGTGGTTGAGATGGAAACTTGCCAAGTGGTTTCGCCGCTTAGTTGTATTTTATCGACACCACTTACGCATTCTAAACTAAGCGAACCACTTTCGCCTTCAGGCAACTGCAAGTTAATCTTAACCGTGCCTTCTGCCTGCCCCTGCACCGCATTGGACTCTAGTAGTAGCACCTTGGGCGCAGAAATTAAAAGCGTGGTTTCTTCCGTTGCGTTCGTATAGTAATAGCCTGAAATTGTCGAAGTTAATTTATGTTGCCCAAACGTTGCGGTTACGGATAAATCATAGACTCCGCTATCCGTGCCCGCCTTCGTTAACACCTCTGTCTTTCGCTCATTAGGCGCGACAATTTCTATATTGTCATGACTTGTCCGCCATTCATATGATACATCCAAGTTCTCAACCGCGTCACTTAACACACCCTCAAATACTGCAGCGCCTATGTCATCAACTGCCGCGTAGGTGACATCGGCGACAAACGGACGCGTACCGAAACTATAATCGCGTCCCTTCTCGAGCAAGAAAACATACTCCCCCGCATTCGTCACGATATACACTCCCAAGTGACTTCCGTCTCTTCGGGGAAGAGCGCGAGTTCCATGCCGAGCGGAAATACCCAGTCCGAATCAAACTTAACGAAACGGACATCTCGCCAAGCACCGCGCCGAAACCAATTCTCGAAGCGTTCACTATGGCTCTTAGCAACGGACGCGGCAGTTCGTGCGGGGACTCTCCGCGGCGCTTTAGTCGTCGCGTTTATGGAGCAGACGAGAAAGAGTACCGCACCAATAACGCGTCCGAATGGAGTCGCCTTCCGCCAAAGGTTGCGAAAGGTAGGCAGGGTAATATGTGAAAGTGCGAAAAAAAAGAGCGCGGCAATTAGGGCAACACCAACTCCGCCTGCTCCCGCGGCAATTTGTTCCGTAAATACTCTCGCCCATTCATTCATATGCCCCTATTATACCAAAAATCGGGCTATAAGTGGTGGATTTCTCTTTCTATGTCATTTTATCCACGGATTTACACGGATTTGTACGGATTTTGAGAAAGATTATCTCCCTGCGCTATTTTTGACAGGATTTACAAGATTAACAGGATTATATTTTTTATCTCGCGCAGAGGCGCAGAGACCGCTGAGATTCTTTTAGCCGTATAGATATGTAGAGATGTAGAGCTTTCTACAACTCTACACGGCTAACTTTCTCTGCGAGCTCTGCGACTCTGCGTGAGAAATGCTCCGTGTAAATCCAGGGGTTTAAAACTTGAATGTACCCCAAAGGTCAGGTTCTACGAGGACTTCCGTCGGCAAGTCGCTCATGATCGCCGTGTTCTTATTAGACCAGTAGATTCTGGATGCCGCGCGTGTGCCCGTCGCGTCCGAATTGACGCGTCCAACATCCCCTGAAGTCTCGGAGAGCTTCTTCGGGTTAAAGCCAATAAGTCGCCAAGGTATTGTCGTCTCTACGGTGACCATTGCGCCGCGTCGCTCAATATTAACTGCCGCGCCTTCCAAGACCTTTACACTATCAACCCAAACCGTCCGCCACGGCGAAGAGAAGGCGACGCGCGAAGCCTCGGGCACATTGGGTACTTTATAATCGTATAAGACCACGATGGGTTTACCCTCAAACTCCGAAACAAGTATGCGCTTGTCGCCAGGTTGCAACCCGCGCACCTTCTTCGCCGCCTTCGTACGGAGCATGACCTCGAGCGTATCCCCCGTCTTAAAGAGTTCAAAGGGATTCGTCCCCTTATTCGCGAAAGGTGCTTGCGGATCATACTTTTCAGAGCGGATATAGAGATTCTGTGCGTCATAGGCGAGGCGGATTCCGTCAAAGATGATCGTCTCTTTCGCGCGCTTCCACTCATTTGTAGGCGTTGCCCTCGGGATAGTGACGACCTTAGTCTCAACTTTCTTCGCCGCCTCACGCGTAGCCCGCGCTTGTGCCGCGGCAATCATCGCGGGTGTCACCTTAAAAGTGCCGCCCTTCAGGCGACGGATTCCATCCAGCCCCGTCAACTCCACAACGCAACACTGTCCCTTACCAACCACATAGTAATAGTGGTAGGCGCCATCCGCACCCTTCACGCGCTCAAAGGTTCCGCCAAAATGCTCATCATAAAGCGAGGTCTCCGCCAAGGTCTGGGAATTAGGGATGTCATTCATATTCCAAACTGTCGCGGCAACGCGCTGGTCACGAAAGATTCGCCCGAGGTAGAGTCCGTCTTCCGCCGTCATTAGATAGGAACACCCGAGATTTGAGTTAAATGCCGCGACTTCACCCGCTTCGCCCGCCGTTGGCACAATGCCCCACATCCGCGTCGGCGCGATAAGTACGCCTGGCTCATTACCTGCCGCGGTCGTACGATGCCCCGCGTGAAGTCCTGGCCACTGATTGCGGTACCGCCACCGCTCCACCCCTTCGGGTGTCAATGACGAGACAGTTCTACCAAGGACGATGACATTACCCTTGGAGTCCGTCTGCATACCTTGGGCTTCTAACATGCCAGGCTTCGTCCCAAACGGCAAGTTATAAATAGGGTAGCCCTTCTGCGTTCTATCTACAGCCTTAAAGTAGACCATCCGCCCCTGCTTATAAATGTCGGTCATGCACGCGACATCAAAGTGCTCATTCATGCGCCAATTCCAACCAATGCCAAGCCCAGGTATCGGCTTGCCCTCAAAGTTCAGGACGCGCGTCGTAACTTCGTTCGCGTCAATCTTGCCGTCCGCGTTCAAATCGGTCCACGCGAAAATCATGCCGGGCTCTGCCTTAAGTGAAGGAATCGTGTTCGTAATGTTGCCCGTCTCGCCAAAAGCGTCCTTAAAGTCCTTCACCGCGCCCACCGCGGCAACGGGACGGACGCGGTCGCCCTGATATTCCCAAAGCACACATTGCGCGTGGCAATGCGGATGCTGATAACTCGTGAACCAGAGTTTGCCTTCCGCACGGAAGCAGTAGCTCGGGTAGTCGCTCGGCGAAAACTTCGGTAGCGAAGGATCATCTGGGCGGTAAATAAGGTTAACGGGTGTAACTTCACCTGTCTTAAGGTCGCGTTTCAGTTCAAGCCCCCGATAAAAGACGCGCGTCTCATCCTCGGGGTCAATGCAACCATCGCCGCCATACTGTGTCGGACCAATTACTTGCTGGACGCACCGCGCCGTTTTTGGATCCCAAATCGAGACGCGCTTCTCCCAATGCGTATGTTCGGCGACCCAAACACGCCCTCTCGCGTCCACTTCAACCCCCGCGGGCTCTTCTAAATCGTCATTATCCCAGCGCCCAACGCGGCGTTTGCCTGGTTTACCGAGGACTTGCACGCGGCGACCCTTATCGTCAAACCCAAATACCTGATGTAAAGGCTCTCCAGCGCCAACCCAAATCGTGCCGTCGTCCCCAACGCCGCAGCCAAGTATCTTCGCCTTGATTCCCGTAGAGAAAAGCTTCGTTACGGCATAGGTCTTCGTGTCAATCGTGACAACATCCGCACCCGAAGTCGTCAAAAGGCGATCCTTTCCAAAACAACGCAGGCGACCAGGCGAATAGAGCGAGATCTCTTTTATAAGGTTAGGCTTCCATTCCTCAAACTGCGTATGCACGGTTGCCCAAGTAAAATAGCGATACTGCGCGGCATTTCCCTTCGAGATATCATAAACGCAAATCTTATTCTCTACACCGAGCGAAACGAACGCAATGTCACCCAAAACCTGAAATCCGCTGACCGTCACATCAAAGAAGCCACCCTTCTTGCCGTCCTCAGGCGGCGGATTCTTCTTTAAGAACACCTTGCGACTCTGGTAGCCTTGCCGCGGGTCGATACGGATAATTTCCTCATCCGTCCCATTCCACCCCGCCTGCGAATAGCCATAGACGAAGCCATTATCCACGCAAATCTCCTGCGGCACGGCGACCCAAAAGCGTGTCTCGCCCCACTTCTTCTTCATGTTGATATCCGTACGGATAACACTATCACCATATTCTGCCCACGCGTTAAGCCACATATCCTCGCCATCCCGCACGACGCCCCGCGGCGGATCGTGATCGGCGAGCCAGCCCCCTGTTTTATCTTCCGTTAACCACACGCGGCGGTCGCTAGGAATCCCGACTGGATAGTACGCGTAGCGATAATTGAGCTCTAGGGGTGGAATCGCTACGCCGCGCCAAGTATAGTTGCCTGGCTTTAAAACTATCGTACCATCAATATCCGTTAAGCCCCAATTCGCGATTTGCTCACCCGCGTCAAAGGCAATATCCGTGACGGGATTGGCGACAACGCGCCCTTCTTCATCTCTAATCTGAATTGTTGCCTTACCCTTAAAAGGCATTTCAAAGGCAATACGCGCACCCCTCTCGACAACTTTCTGCCGCGGAGCCGCCTTCTTCGTCCAAGGTGCGAAAACGGCGATTTCGCCAAGACCCGCTACGGGCGTTTCACACTTTTTGCCGCGCAAGTTCCATCCGCCCCCCGTGAAGCGTAGGCGCAAAGCACTCGTTTTCACTGTCTTCTCGCCCTGCCATTCACGCCAGCAACGGAAGTTCGCGAGTTCATTCTTTGGCTCAGGCGACCAAGTCCCCGCGAGAACACGCCAAGATGCCACGTCCGCATCCGTTCGTGGATCGCCCTTGCCGACATACGCCTCAACAAAGACGCGATCATGCCGCGGGAAGCACTCATCGCGCCCCGTCATAACCATAAGACCACAAAATGCGACGGGGCGCGACCAATCAAGGACTATCCATTCGGGATCTTCCGCCGTCGGCGGCGTTTCTCGCTTCGCGAATTGAAAGTTAAACCGCTCATTAACGAGCCCATCCACAAGCGATTCGGGCTGATTAAAGCCAGGAATCGGACGAAACCCCGTACTTAAATCCCCCTTTGAGGAGACGGTGACATGTGCGCTTGGCGCAATGTTTACTACGCGCTCAGGGTAAAAGTGGCAGAAAGGCTCTACCGCCTTCATAACGACGGCGCCTCCCTGCTCTTTTATAGGCTTTTCCTCTACTTCCACCGTAAAGTTTGTCGTCCCAGCCTCTAGAGGGATAACCTCCAGCTTATCCGTATAGGTTACAGCGGTTTCCCCCGTACAAGGGAACGAAAACGCGACAGCAAGAAGTAGAGAACCAAACATATTTTACTTAATCCTTAGCGAACACTCAAGAGGAAACCCATTGGCTGAATGCGGTAGCGCAAAATGACAACGCCTCTGCCGCCCTTACCACCGTCAACGCGGCTTTTGCCGCCATTGTGGCCGCCACCGCCGCCGCCACCACCGCCACCGAGACCATCCGTCCCAGGCAGGCCATAGCTCTCCGCGTCGGCATCCGTCGTTGAAGTAGAGCCGCCTCCCTTGCCGCCGCCACCCTTGCCGCCATTCTCCCAGAAAGTTATGCTGCCATAGCTACCGCCACCGCCGCCACCGCCATAGCAGACGATCGTGCCCGTAATGTCGCTCTCAAATCCGTCACCACCCTTGCCAGGGTTATTGCGTTTCTCAACGCTCGCGCCTGCGGTGCCAGCGCCGCCACCGCCAGCACCCGAACCCAGCCTGCCAGTGCCACCCGAATTACCATACTGCGATTCTAGCGCCACGGCAATGGGGAGATCGAGCGTGGACCAGTCATTGGTCTGCGCCGTCACATCACCTGGCGAGTAGTCGCCGTCACCCCATGCGCTACCGCCGCCACTACAGCCGCCAGCCTTGCCGCCAGCACGGACATTACCGCCTGCACCGCCACCGAGCGCACAATAACCGAAGAAGGTGCTATTCTCGCCATTATTCGCCGCCTCGCCGCCAAGCCCAACGACGACCTCATACGAACCCGCGGCAATATAGTTCGTCGAGACAACGACGCGTCCACCGCCGCCACCACCGCCCGCGTGAGTTGAGCCGCCGCCATTACCACCTCCGCCACCACCGCCGACAAGGAGCATTTCAACGACTGTGCCTTGCGGGAGCGTAAAGGTTCCGTTCTCTGTGAAAGTATGGATGCACCAGCGCGTACCCTTAACCGCCTTCTCCTTTATTGTGCCGCCTGTTGCACGGATGTCTTTCGCGAACACGATCTCAGGCAACGCACCTTCTGTGCGGAAAAGCGCGACACCCGAGCCGCCATCACCGCCAAGACCATTATCATTGCCGCTATTACCCGAGCCTCCACCGCCGCCGCCCGTATATGCGGCACCATTCCCGCCTTTATTGACAAGCGTCGATGTCGAGGAGGTGCCCTTTCCGCCACCACCAGGAGCTACCCAGTCGCTGACACTTTGGGCATTACCGCCGCCGCCAACCCAGAAATCGCAACCCGTAATGCGCGTGACAACGCCCGTGCCGCCATGACCACCGATATAAGACCAAGTCGCGTCCACCGCGTTTGTGCGATCTTCACCAGGCGAGCCCGCGCCGCCACCGCCTGCACCAGGGGCACCACCCGACTCCATCCAAAGAGAAGAACCGCCCGCGTGCCCGAGGTTGCCCGCGTCTGCATAAATTGCCTTGCCGCCCGACTGAGGCTCTTTACCAAAGCCGCCGCCGCCACCACCAGAAGCGCCGTCATAGCCTGGGCGACGAACCGTGCCGCCTCTGCCGCCCGGATAAGCCGTAAACAAGTCGCCGAATGTCGTAGAGGTCGCGGCAATCGCCGCGATTTTATTCGTTGTCACGCTGATGCCAGTGCCCCATAAACGATTTGTTTTGGTCTCGCCTGTCTCGTTATTAACATATTCCGTAAACGCAGCTTTCTCGCCTATACCTACAGAAATGGCGTAGTTCCCCGCGTCCACATAGTACGCAGCGTTTGTAATGATGCCACCGGCACCGCCGCCACCCGCACGGTGATCACCACCCGCGCCACCGCCGCCCACAAGAACGAACGAAATGTTGCCAGGCGACTTGACTTTCAAGGTTCCGTCCTGACGGAACACATGCAGAACGCCGCCTCCTTCGAGCGAATACATTTCATCACTCATCAAGGTAGCGTCATCAGCCCCCTTAGCGGCGAAGAGCGAACCTGCCGCGAGGGATATTACGAGCAATTTAGCCTTCATTACTTTACCTCCGTTCCTGTAGTTTATAACCACAAATTACCACTCCACACGCCGCCACCCTTCGGGGCGAAGCCGCGATTCAGTTGGGACATCATCCACCATCGTCGCGCCAGACGAGTCGGGCGTATAGAGCCATTCGCGGCGGACTGTCTGCAAGCCGCGTCCGCCATCCCCCGAGAAGAGGGCTTCCGCGTCAAAATAGACATCCTTCGCAAGATCAAGCCCGACCGCCGCGAAGAAGCTCTCGGGCACCTCAACCCGCGCCGCGTAGCCCTTAAGATCCGCGTCCAATACGAAACTAAAGGTCGCGTCAGGCACTTCGCCAACGAACTCAAACGCGCTCATACCGCCCGCGGGTGTCGCGTATTCAATGGGACGGTGCGCGAGATTTTTCGTCACGAATGGCGCGAAGGCGAAGACGCGCGTCCCCTCCCCGACTTTCGCGGCGAGAATGCGCACGAAGCCCTCATGGCGACCGTCTGGACGGCGCATGGGGAGTTCCTTAAACGCGTTGGAAGGGCCAATCTGATACCCGACCGCGTCACCGCCCTTAAAGAGGTTCGCGGCACCCCGCGCCACATTGATAATAGGCGTTGAATCAGCGACATGTGCCGTAAAGACAACCTTGCCATTCTCACGCGTCAATTTAACGCCCGTGAGTGCACGCTCTTTTGAGCCTGGGAAAACGAGCGGCAGAATCTTTTCGAGCATAACCGTGCCCGACGACCGCCATTCGCCCTTCACGCGCCCTTTCTCAAAACCTGTGACACGGAACACATGTCCCGAATTGTATGCCCAGACTTCGTCCCTATCCTTGAAGTATTGGATGCGACCCGAGAAGTCCTCGCCACCAAACGAATAGGGGATGCCGCGTCCAGGAATGCCTGGCGCATCAAAGAAGCGATCAACATAGAATCCGTCCGCCGTATAGACTGTAAACACGCCCCATTCGGACGCGACAACGACATAGCCGTCGCCCACCATACCCGCGATACACCAATGGTGAAGCATTTCGCCATCGCGAATACCGCCCACAGCCTTGCGTCCAACGCGCCAAACGGGGTTGCCCTGCGCATCATGGCGCGTAATGAAGATAGCGCCCATATCGGCGGTATGCCCCATGCCTTGGTGCATATACTTCGTATACTCGGGTGTCACATATTCGGGCGAGCAGTTGACCGCCGTAAAGAAGTTACCCTTCGAGTCGCGCCGCGTACCGAGTATGCCGCCGCGCCAACCTGTCCACATCTTGCCCTTTATGTCGGGTTCAACTTGGGGAATCGCGATATACGCCTTATCGACATCCCACTTCGGCGCACCACAAGCGGTGAACTCCTTAAACGGCACGCCAACAATGAAGTTATCTTGCGTCGCGAGAAAGAGCGTGAAGTTATCGTCCACATACATCACCCCATTGCCGTCGCCCGCATGAAATTCGCGTCCCGCGACACGCTCAACCTTCTTTGAGAGCTCATTTTCCTGAATAAGCCCGTCGCCATTCTCATCCGCCCACAGCCAGAACGACTTGCGCTTTTTCTCGTCCCCGAGCACCGCGGCGGAAGGCAGAACTGAATCACCGTCAATCTTACAAATAATCATCGGGCGACCCTTGTCGCGGTAATCGGTAGGGCTATCCGTGACAAAGTACTTAAGTCCATTCGCGGCACGGAAGATCTGCGGCATAGTCATCGTATTAAAGCCGCACCCTGTCCCGCCAAAGCCTTCCTTCACGAAGTCCCAGCACGCGTCGGGTAGCCCCACACCGCCCTTCGCTGGAATCTGTGCTCGCGCGAAGGTGTCGGGACCCGAAAGCGAATAGTAGACCTTCAGCGGGTCATCGCAGTCCGGCACGATCGAAGGCGAATAAGAGGTATACCCAAACCAGCGATGACGCTCCGCACGCGTCTTTGCGTCAATAACACGGACAATTTTTGGCACTGCGGCTTCCGTTATAGTAAGCCCACCCTTACAATCTACGGCGAGTCCGAATGGGAAGCTTAATCCGCCAAAGTCAAGTGCGCCGAGAAGCTTGCGTCCGCCCTTCTTACCAAATGTCCAGTCTAGGCGATAGTTGCCAAACCAATTCTTCTTAAAGCACTTAACTTGGTGACTCGTGCCAAGGTCGGTCACGAAGATAGCATCGTCTGCGTCCGTAGCGATACCATACGGCGACTCTAAACCGTCCTTCGCCGTAAGCAAGGTTTTCGCCGCGCCGTCTTGCGGGTCAAGCGAGACAACTGCCGCGGGTAAGCACGCCGCGAGAAGCTTGCCATCTGCTGTCGCGGCAAGACCCCGCACCCCAGCGCACGGAATCGTCCGTTTCGCCGCGCCTGTCTTCGCGTCCACAACGCGGATACAGCCGCCTATATAATCCCCCGCGAACACTTCATCACCAATGACCGCGAGTCCCGCACAATTAAACGCGAACTCCTCACGAATCGCGCTCTCGGGTGGCAGTGCCGCGCCTTCCGTCGCCATGCCGAGTTTCGCAATGCCCGAGTTATTGGGGTAGAGCATAAAGTCGCCTGTCTTAACATCTACGCGAACAAGCCCATATTCCTTACTGGCCTTGCCTGTACCCGCCGCCATTTTCGTGACGAGATAAAGTATGCCGTCCTTCGCCGTTGCCGCGGTGAAGTAGCCGTAGCACCCCGCGACGAATGGGGTCGCACGCCAAACGGACTTCCCTTCATAGTCCGTCTTTACAATCGCCTTACCCGCTTCAGCTCCATGCCAAACGAAATAGCGTCCTGTCTCATCCGCCGCGGCGGCAATAACGGGACCATGGTCACCGCCCCAACAGCCTTTACCATTCGGCGTTTCATAAGGTGGCTCTCCGCTCGTGCCCGCCGTGCCAAAGTAAAGCGCGTCAAGTCCGTCATGCGCATACGCTCCCCAACGATAAATCTTGCCTGTCTCGCAGGGGAAGCCGAGCGCGTCGCGTCCGTCCCAGAAGAACTCAACCTCGCCAGGCCCATGCAATTCGCCACCCGCGAGTTCACGGACGACCCAGCCCTTCTCGTCAAGAATATTGACCGAAACCTTCGCCTTCTTAGGCAATGTAAACGCAATCCGCGCACCCTCTCGTGACGCGGCGGAAGCCCCCGCACGCGCCTTTGCCGCGATTTCAGCGTAAGTCGGCACTGCCGCGAGTGCAGGCGCACTGGGTTCATCAAACGCGATAAGCCCCCATGTGCTCTGGTTCAAAAAGGCGAAGGCACCAGGGTCGCTATGATAAACTGCCGCCGTATAGCTACCGTCCTTACCCGGATACCACTTAATGTCAAAGATGGCTGGCATCTTCTCGCCTTTCGCGAACGGACTCTTCCCCGACTTCACGCCAAGAGCCTTCCACGGAATCTTCGCTTCCGCGACGAGTGTCTCGCCTTCAGTAATTATCTTTACCTCCGACCCTTCGGGGTTCAGATAGCTCGGACAATCAAAGAGCGCACCTGGTGAGAAGCAAAGATAGTCCTCGCCATTGCGCGAGTTCTTCCAAACATTCACACAATTGACGACGGGATTCTTCACATAGAATGAATTCGGATCGCGGCGATTCGCATTGGGTAGCGGATACGGAATCTTCGGGTCAAGGCAAAGCCGAAACTGCACGAGGTCGCCAAGCCAATAGCGATCTTGCGGGCGATTCGGATTGTATGCCGCGCGTCCTGGCAAGGTCATCTTGTAGCCGAGGTAAAGTCCCTCTTCATCATACATAAGCGCGAGCGAACAATTCTGACTTTCCGAATAGGCTTCGGCATTCCAACAACGGACGACTCCCGAAAGATCCCAATCATCTAACTTGCCATCAATTATGGGTGCCTTGCCGTCCTTCACGGGTCGCGCATGCATAACGCCATCCGTACAAGTCGTCCCCGCGAAAGCATTACCCAGCATAAGCAGGCTTATGAGGTTCGCTACGACTTTTCTTTTTGCCATCATCTACTTTATCCTTTCCTGTCTGACTTAAAGTTTGTGAGAACAAAAAACACCAAAGGCATTCCCTTTTGAGGAATGCTCAAAACCTATTCTAATAGCGGCTAAAAT
>CAVCAF010000077.1:0-11836 GCA_963600185.1 Azospirillum sp. 51_20
CCGCCGCGGCATTCCAAAAGCTTCTGAAACTCGCCCTCCCCAAACAGCGTTAACTAGTGGAACGCGCCATAGAGGCTACTCGGTGATGGGTGTGGTGATGGGCGGGGCGTTTCTGCTCCGCAACCTAACGCCCCCACTCAATGTGCCGCGGTAGGTGCCCAGTGGGTCCGTGAGGTTAGGTTGCGAAGCGGAAACGCTTCGCCCGCGGCACTTTGATCTTTGACAATTGAATAAATGGGCTTAGTTGGGTTCTCAAAGCCCGACTAGTGGCTGGTGTGATTTTGGCATTCCAAAAAGCGGCGATTTATGATATAATATCTTTTCACATGCCTAGAATGTCGGGAGAAAAATTAGCGGCATATGGCTCGGATGTCTTCTCAGAGAAGGCAATTTGTGCTTATTTGCCAAAAACGGTAGCCGCGAAGCTATTAGCGACGATGCGTGAGGGTAAACCCTTGGACGCAACGATTGCGGACGCTGTTGCCGCGGGAATGAAGGATTGGGCGCTCGCGAAGGGTGCGACGCACTTTACGCACTGGTTCCAGCCACTTACGGGCGGCACGGCTGAGAAGCATGACGCGTTTCTTGAGCCGACAGGTGTCGCGACGGCTGTCCAGAAGTTCTCAGGCAAGAACTTGATTGGTGGTGAGGCGGACGCTTCGAGCTTCCCTTCAGGCGGACTTCGTTCCACCTTTGAGGCGCGCGGCTACACGGCGTGGGATCCGACCTCGCCCGCGTTCATTAAGCGCCATGCCAATGGGGCGACGCTATGCATCCCGACCGCCTTTTGTGCGTATACGGGCGCGGCACTGGATATGAAAACGCCGCTCCTAAGATCCATTCAGGCGATGACGAAGTCCGTCGAGCGTTTGATGAAGCGCTTTAAGAAGCCGAAGGCGCATGTGTCAATTACGCTTGGGGCAGAGCAAGAATACTTTCTTATTGACCGTTCGTTTTATTTAAAGAGACCAGACCTTTTGCAGACGGGACGAACGGTCTACGGTGCGCCCCCCGCGAAGCACCAGCAATTGGATGACCACTACTACGGCTCAATACGTCCGCGCATTCTCGCGTTTATGACGGAAGTCGAGGAGCAATTGTGGCGGCTGGGGATCCCTGCCAAAACGCGGCATAATGAAGTCGCGCCCGCGCAATTTGAACTCGCGCCCGTCTTTGAAGACTTGAACTTAGCCGTCGACCATAATATGCTTATTATGGAAGTTTTGCGCCAGACGGCTGAAAAGAATGGACTCGTTTGCCTCTTGCATGAGAAGCCCTTCGCGGGTGTGAATGGTTCGGGCAAGCACTGCAATTGGTCCGTCGCCTATGACGGCAAGAACTTGCTTTCGCCTGGTGAGAGTCCGCGCGATAATGCGATTTTCTTAACGATGCTCGCGGCAATTGTGCGTGCCGTTGATTTGCACGCGGACATGCTGCGTACGGCGACGGCTGGGGCGGGCAATGACCACCGCTTGGGTGCGAATGAAGCACCTCCCGCGATAACTTCCGTCTTCTTGGGCGATGAACTCTCGGCGGTTATAGACGACATTGAAGCGGGCCCGCGTGCGCCGAAAGGTTCCATCGCGACGCGGCGTATCTGTATGAAGATTGGCGTGGACGCGCTCCCCGCGTTGCCGCGTGATACGACTGACCGCAATCGTACATCGCCTTTCGCCTTTACAGGCAATAAGTTTGAGTTCCGTGCGCCTGGTTCTTCTCAGAATTGCGCGGCGAGTATGCTCGTACTTAATACGATAGTCGCGGAGTCGCTTGATTATATTTGTGATGAGTTAGATTCGCGCGGCGGGAGTCTAAATGATAATTTGCAGAGCCTCTTGCGCGTAATCTTTCATAAGCACCGCCGCGTTTTATTCTCGGGCGATGGCTATTCGGCGGCGTGGCCAAAAGAAGCCGCGGCGCGGGGACTCGTGAACTTGCGCGACACGCCCGCGGCAATTGCGCCGCTCTTGAACGAGAAGAATAAGGCTCTCTTCACTAAGTATGGCGTATTTAGCGCGGAAGAAATGGTTTCGCGCCATGAAATCGCGATGGAGGCGTACTCAAGGCGCGTAAGTATAGAAGGGCGCGTCGCTTTGGAGATTGCGCGCGCGATGATTCGTCCCGTTGTCGCCGATGAGTTTAGCCGACTCGCGACGGCTATTGCGCAGGCGCGTAAGGACGGCTTGAAGGTCGGTGTGCGTGGGCTTACGGCTCTCTCGCTTAAACTTGGTGCAGGGCTGGATGATTTGCATGTAAAGTGTGAGCGGCTTGAGAAGGCACTTACTAAGGGCAGGGACGCGGCAATTCTCGCGCGGATGCAAGAGTTGCGCAAGTCGGTGGATAAACTCGAGCATTTGGTGGATGACGCGAAGTGGCCGCTACCAAAGTATCGTGAAATGTTGTTTATCTATTAAAAAGGACGGTTTCGAAGAGGTCAAAAAAGTCGTATGAAGACTATGAAGGAAAAGTTAGGTATGAGATCGGGTGCGCAGGCACTCGTTGAATCGCTCGAAAAAGCGGGGACGGAAGTCCTTTTTGGGTATCCTGGCGGGCAGGTTCTTGATATATTCGATCAACTTGATAAGGCGAAGTTCCAATTTATTCTTGGGCGGCACGAGCAAGGGTGCGCCCATATGGCGGATGGCTATGCTCGCGCGACGGGTAAGCCTGGCGTTTGCCTCGTCACTTCGGGACCTGGCGCGACGAATACGGTGACGGGGCTCGCGACAGCGTATATGGACGGCATCCCGATGGTGCTTATCTCGGGGCAAGTCCCGCTTTCACTCATTGGCACGGACGCTTTTCAGGAGGCGGATACAACGGGCATTACGCGTGCGGTAAGTAAGCATAACTTCCTCGTCCATTCGGCGGATGAGATTCCTGAGATAGTCGCGCAGGCTTTTTACATTGCGACGCACGGTAAGCCAGGTCCCGTGGTAATTGATATACCTAAAGATTGCCAGCGTGGGATGACCGCGGCACAATATCCTGAGCGCGTGTCTCTTCGGGCGTATCATCCAGAGTCCTCGGCGACGACGAGCCAGATGAATCGTCTCGCGAAGTTAATCAATGAGGCTAAGAAGCCCGTCCTTTTTGCGGGTGGTGGCGTAATCTCAAGTGGCGCGGCGGCAGATTTAGCCGCGCTCGCTCACCGCGCGAATATACCCGTGGCGACGACGCTTATGGGTATTGGCTCATTTGATGAGCATGACCCACTCGCACTTCATTTGGCAGGTATGCATGGCGAATGGACGGCGAATCGGGCGATTGCTTCTTGTGACCTTTTGCTCGCGCTCGGGACGCGCTTCTCAGATCGTGTCACGGGCAAGCTCTCGGCGTATGCGCGAAACGCGAAGATTGTGCATGTGGACTGCGACCCAGCTTCCATTGGTAAGAATGTGGGTGTCGATTTAGGTATTGTCGCGGATATTAAAGACGTCATAACGACTGTGCTTTCACGCGTAAAGGCGGCGGAACATGCCGCGTGGCTCGCGGAAATCAATGGCTACCGCAAGGCGCATCCAGCGGGCTATAAGCCGATGCATAAGGGCGTTATTATGCCGCAAGCGGTTATTGAGGCGATCGACAAGGCGACGGACGGTGAAGCACTGATTGTGACGGACGTTGGTCAGAACCAGATGTGGGCGGCGCAATATTTCCGCCACTCCGTGCCGCGGCACTTTTTGTCGTCGGGCGGTATGGGCACGATGGGCTTTGGCATCCCCGCGGCAATTGGCGCGGCACTGGCGCGTCCAGAAGTGAAAGTTGTCTCGATTTGTGGTGATGGCGGCGCACAGATGACTTTCGAAGAGCTGGTTGTCGCCGTTGAGCATAAATTGCCTATTACGCTCGTCGTTATCAACAATGCGTGCTTGGGCATGGTGCGGCAGTGGCAAGAGATTGTCTACAATAAGAATTATGTAGGCTCGATTCTCTCGCCTAAGGGACGGTGCGCGAACGAGCATCTCGATGAAGCCGCGCTTGATTATGATTACTTGCCTGACTTCGTGAAGCTCGCCGAGGCGCATGGTGCCGTTGGGTATCGGGTGATTGACCCCGCGAAGTTGGAAGGCACTATCCGCAAGGCCGTTAACTCTAAGAAGACGACCGTTGTGGAAGTCATTGTTGAGCCGCGCGCGAATGTCTACCCGATGATTCCGGGCGGAATGACGGTTGAGAATACAATCTTTGATTGAGGAGGGACGGTTTAAGTTATGAAAGAACAAAAAGAAGATATTTACCGTCTGAATTGTTTTGTGGAGAATCGTCCAGGCGTACTCGCGCGAATCGTTGGGCTTATCTCTGGGCGTGGCTACAATATCCAAACGCTCAATGTTGGCCCGACGGAAGATGGTACGGTTTCTCGCATGAAGATTGATGTTTTGGCGACTGAGAGGGTTATTGAGCAAGTAATCTTGCAATTGCGCAATCAAGTCAATGTTATTGAAGTTACGGTTAGGAGGCGATAATGAGTTGTTCAATACGCATAGCAGGGACGGGGTCCTACTTGCCCGAACGCGTGGTCACTAATGATGACATTGCCGCGTATATGAATTCATCCGATGAATGGATTTATTCGCATACGGGCATTCATTCGCGGCACTTTGCGTCCAATGATGAAGCGACGAGCGATTTGGGCGCGAAGGCGGCGTCAAAAGCGCTTGAAGCGTCGGGAATTGCCGCGGATGAGATAGGGCTTATCGTTACGGCGACATCCTCGCCTGATTATGGAGTCTTCCCTTCAACGGCGTGCATTATCCAAGAGAAGATCGGCGCGAAGAATGCCGCAGCATACGATCTCTCGGCGGCATGTTCGGGGTTTGTCTATTCACTCGAAATGGCGCGTTGCTGGCTCTTAGCGCATCCAGGCGCGAAGGCTCTCGTTATTGGCGCGGAGATTTTGTCGCGCACAGTAGACTGGAGTGATCGCACAGTTTCTATGCTATTTGGTGACGGCGCGGGCGCGGCAGTTCTTGTCGCGGAAGAAAATGGCACGGTGCCTTCAAAGTCCCTCTTGCTCGGTGCGGATGGTTCCGGCGCGGAGTTTATTACGCTCGAGGGTGGGCATCGCTTGCCTGATTGCCCCGACCCCATTAAGACGACGCCGCGTCAGCGCGAGATCGCCTATATGAAGATGCAGGGACGCGCCGTTTTCAACTTCGCCGTTAAGAAGCTTGATGAGATTGTCTCTGGGCTTTGCGAAAAGGCGGGTATGAAGACGACGGACTTGACGCGCATTTATGCGCACCAAGCCAATGAGCGCATCTTGGAAGCCGTCGCGCGGCGTATGGAGTTGCCGCTTGAGAAGTTCTATATGAATCTTGAGACAGTCGGCAATACCTCGGGTGCGTCTATTCCGCTTTGCTTAGATAAGGCGGTAAGAGAAGGTACTCTCAAAGACGGCGACACGATTGCACTCGCGGGTTTTGGCGCGGGGCTAACATGGGCAGGCGCACTCTTTAAGTGGCCGTATCTATAAGATTTGATCTAACTAAACTAAACGTTTAATAAGGAGATAAAAATGGGCGAAGTTATTGGCGCAGGCGAACTCCACAAGGGAGTGAAGCTCTTGATTGACGGCGAACCTTGGGAAATTACCGAGTTCGACTTCTCTAAGCCAGGCAAGGGTCAGGCTATCTATAACTGTAAGTTGCGCAACATGATGACGGGCGGCGGTATGTCTAAGAGCTATCGTTCAGGCGATAAGTTCGAGAAACCCGACCTTACGCAGATGTCCGTTACCTATTCGTATGATGACGGGCAGGCGTATGTTTTCACGGATGACAACTTCGAGGAAATCCGCGTCAGCTACGATGTCATGGGCGACAAGAAGTACTTCTTAATGGATGAGATGGAAGTCAAGGCCCTCTTCTTTAATGATAAAGTCATTGGGGTTGACTTACCTCAGCTCGTTGAGCGCCGCGTGACGAAGGTTGAGCCTGGTGTGAAGGGCAATACCGCCTCGGGTAAGGTCACGAAGCCCGCGACAGTCGAGGGCGGCTATACGCTCGCCGTGCCGCTTTTCATCAATGAGGGCGATCTTATTCGTATCAATACGGAATCAGGCGAATATAACGACCGCATTTCGTCGAAGTAAGTAGTTCGGGCTATGGCTGAAGAAGCAAAAGAAAAACTTCTTGAGAGCGAAGAGGTTCGCTCGCGCATTGAAGACTTGAAGAATCGGGCGGCAGAAATGGCCGCCTACATCAAGATTGATGCGCGGCGAGATCGCATGACCGAACTTGAAGCACAGCAAGCGCAAGGTGACTTTTGGAATAACGCGGCGAAAGCACGCGAAGTTATTGCCGCGACGAATGCCGAACGCGCCTATATCGTCCCTTATGACGCGCTTCTAAAGTCCATTGAAGACGCGGGCGTACTTTTGGAACTTGCTGAGATGGAAGAAGGCGCGGCGAAACAAGCCGCCCTCAAAGAAACGCTTGATGAGTGCGCAAAGGCGGACTCTTTCTTTGGGAAGATTCGCCTGCAATCCCTCTTGGGCGGTAAGTTTGACGCGTGCAATGTCTTTGTAAAACTCCATGCTGGACAGGGCGGCACAGAGGCGTGCGATTGGGTATCGATGCTCTATCGTATGTATCAGCGTTATGCCGAGAGTCAGGGATGGAAGGTTGAAGAATACGACTCGCAATTGGGCGAAGAAGCGGGCTATAAAGATGTCTACTTTCGGGTGGAAGGTCCGTACGCGTTTGGCATGCTAAAAGCCGAGCGCGGCATTCATCGCCTCGTGCGTATTTCACCATTTGACGCGAATAAGCGCCGCCAAACATCGTTTGCTTCGATGGAAACCGTCGCGGAAATTAATGATGATATTGATGTGGAAATCAAAGATGAGGATTTGCGCATTGATACTTATCGTTCAGGTGGCGCGGGTGGACAGCATGTAAATAAAACGGATTCAGCCGTCCGTTTAACCCACCTCCCCACGGGCATCGTAGTCGCGTGCCAGAAAGAGCGTTCGCAACATATGAACAAAGAAAAAGCGATGAATATGTTGCGTGCCCAACTTTACGAGTACTACGAAGACCAGAAGAAGGCTGAAATGGATCGCTTTTATGGGGCGAAGAGTGAGAATGGCTGGGGTTCGCAAATACGCTCGTATGTGTTTTGCCCCTATACCATGGTAAAGGACTTGCGCACCCAGTACGAAACGAGCGATGTAAATGGTGTTATGGATGGCAACATCCAGCCATTTATAGAGGCTTGGCTACAGAAAAAGGCGACGGAATCTAAATAATGGCGTTTGAGAACGGAGTGAACTGGCAGCCTTCCGAGCCGGAATCGCGTGGCCGGTTCCGCTCCTTCTCTGATGCCTTACAATCGGCTTTTTCTGATCTTTATCGCGAGCAGAATCCGTTTTTCTGTCAATTAGTTGATAAATGGCGTACTTTGTTTCCGCGGCTTAGAGCGCGACCCACTCGATTTGAGAATAATATTCTCTTTGTTGCTGTACCTAACGCCCCGACCTTATTTATTGTAAGACAGAAACTTAGGGAGGTGCGGCGAATCGTTGCCGCCTTGCCGGGTGCGCCCGCTAAGTTTAGTATTCGTTTGGAGGTTCACGCGTGATAGCCTTAACGCTAGCAAGTTGCCTGCTTGGGGCAACTTTTACACGCACGCTTGAGCGGGTGAACTCAATGAATCCAGCGGATGCCCAAGCGGTTTACGATTCGAAAGCGATTCAACTCGTCTATGAAACGCCGCTGAATATTGATTACGCGGCGCGTCCCTATAAGTTAGTGCCTGGGCTGTGTGAATTGCCGCGGGTGAGTTCCAATGGGCTCGTCTATACTTTTCGGATGGTAAAGGACGCGCCCCTGACGGCGAAGGAGATTAAACGGCAACTTGATAAGGTGCGCGATCCCGCGGCGGCTTCGGCGGGTGGTTGGACGCTTAAGAATGTCCAGTCAATTGAGGCGGTAGATGCTCAAAATCTCGTAATTACTTTAAAAACGCGGCAGTTTGTGTTCCCTTGGATGATGGCGTTAAGTACAGCCGCCGTGCCAGACGCGAAAGGCGAAGGGACGGGACCCTATAAGCTAACTTCATGGATAAAGAATCACGAGATGATCTTTACCCGCAATTTGGCGTGGCGCGGATGGGCTGAAAGTGCCGCGGACGCGACTTTAGAGCCCTTTGATACGGTGCGGTTCTTTGTGGTGGACGATCCCTCTACCCAATGGCTTATGTTCCTTAATGGCGATTTGGACTTTCTCGGCGAAATATCGCGTGATAATTGGGATGTCGTTGTTGGGGCGGATGGCGAGATTGACCCACGCCTTAAAGAGCAAGGGATAACGCTACACAGCATAGAGTCTATCGACATTCGCTATATCGGCTTTAATATGCGCGATAAGGTACTGGGGGCGAATAAGAAGCTTCGGCAGGCGTTAACTTGCGCGTTTGACGCGAAAACATGGTGCGGATTCTTCAATAATCGGGCAATCCCTGCGAATACACCCGTCCCGCCTGGCGTAGAAGGACGACTTGAAGACCCTAATCCCTATGCGTTTAATCTCGAAAAGGCGCGGCAGTTAATAGCGGAAGCTGGTTATAAGGATGGAATTGACCCTGAAACGGGCAGGCGGCTCGTACTTTCGCTCGCGGTGGGACGTCCGACCCAAGATTCACGCGAGGCGGGCGAACTCGTCGCGAACTTCTTTGGTAAGATTGGGGTTAATTTGGAACTTAAGTTTTATACATGGGAGGCGTTCCTCTCCGCCGTTAATGAAGGGCGCACTCAAATGTGCATGCTTGGCTGGAATGGGGACTATCCTGACGCGGAAAACTTTCTGCAATTGTTCCATTCGCGCAATGTTAGCCCTGGCTCAAATCACTCCTATTATATAAACCCCGCTTATGACGCAGCATTTGACGCGGCAATGGCGGCGAATACCCCCGAGGAGCGTTGCCGTTATTGGCGGGAGTGCCAACGGATACTGGTTGAGGACTGTCCGTGGATTTTCGCGCATTATTCGCGGAGCTATTCTTTGACGCTGGAGCGGGTAAAGAATTACATCCCGAGCAATTTCCCTTACGGACAAGAAGCGTACTTACGGGTAAAGAAAGAAGGTTGTGGTAAATGAAGACGCTTGTCGTAGATCGTTCAACTGAAGTTCAATCGGTAGCCCTCGTTGAAAAGGGGGAAGTGGTTGCTGCGGCGACACTCGCGGGATTGGATGGTAGAAGTGGCGAGTGGGTCGTAAAAGTGCGCAACTTTATGGTTGAGAAGGGTTTTTCGAAGCCTGAACGGATAGTTGTTGGCACAGGGCCTGGCTCATTCGCGGGAATTCGCGCGGCACTCGCGTTTGCCCAAGGTTTTTCACTTGGGGCTAATTGTGAGGTTTTGGGGCTACCTTCAGCCTGTGCATTCGCGAAAGTCGGCACAAATGAGCCGCTTGCCGTAATTGGCGATGCCCGCCGCGGACAGTACTGGGTTGCACTCTTTGAGGGGGCGAATCTTGTTACGCCTATTTTTGAGACGGATCTTGAGACGCTCCCCAAACGCGTCCCTATTGGCGTAGATATTGTCTCGCCTGATGATAAGCGCATAAGTACTATACTAAAAGAGAAGTTTGAAGAAGCCTATAAAGGCGCGGCATTCCCCCTCGCGGAAAATCTCGCCCGCGCTTTTATTGCGAACCCGAGGCTACTTATAAAGGAACCTTTACCTATTTACCTAAATCCTGCAGTGCGTACGGACGCACCTAAGAAGGAGGCATAAAATGACGAATGAAGAAGCTAAAGTAATTGCAATTGACGGGCCTAGCGGGGCTGGGAAAAGCAGTGTTTCGCGGCGCGTCGGGAACTTTCTGCGCTTTTTGCATGTAGATAGTGGGGCACTTTACCGCATAATGACTTGGCAATGCCTTGAGCGCGGCATTAATACGAATGACCCCGCCGAAGTTGCCGCGTGTGCGGAGGATGTCCAAATTGTTGGCACGCCCGATAAAGGGGCGATTGTGTGGTCCGTGGATGGTGTAGAGCCTGGTAAGAGACTCCGCACGCCCGAAATAAACGCCCACGCTTCCCAAGTCGCGACGGTTAAGGAAGTCCGCGACAAAATTACGGCAATTTTGCGTGATTTGACGCGTTTTGGCAACTTAGTTGTTGAGGGACGGGATATAACGACTGTAGTCTTTCCCGATACGCCTGCCCGCTTTTATCTTACGGCGAGCCCTGAAGCACGGGCTGAGCGCCGCCAAAAAGAGGAAGTTGAGAAGGGGATTGCGAACCAAACGACGGAAGCGGTAAAAGCCTCTCTTCTCGCCCGCGACGAAATTGACTCTAACCGCGTTTATGCCCCCCTACGGAAGGCGGACGGTGTTTATGAGATTGACTCAAGCGACCTTACCTTAGAAGAGGTTGTGGATACCGTCCTCGCGGCACTTCCCCCGAGTTGGCTGTAAAAAGGCGCGACCTCTAAACGGACTCTAAAATGGCGATTGAGATAAAAGATGTTGCCCTTATCCTACCTAATCATCGGGTAGGGACAGGCTCCTTAGAGATAGAGGGCGAGAAAATTGCCGCGATAAGGGAATATCCAGTCCCTTCGCCAAAGCGGGTAGTATTACCAGGGCTTATCAATTGTCACGGACATACCGCGATGACCCTTCTGAGGGGGCTTGGGAGCGGATTGTCCCTTAAGCGGTGGTTAGAAGAGGCGATTTTCCCTGTAGAAGCGAAGTTGACTCCGAAAGACATTGCGCTTGGCATGCGCCTAGGTGCACTTGAGATGCTGGCTTCGGGGACAACTTGCGTAGCGGACATGTATGACTTCCCCGAAGCGGGGGGCGCGGCACTTTCGGCGACAGGTATGAAAGGGAATATTTGCCGCGTGGGGCTAGCTTTTTCTGAAAATAATCCCCCTAACCGGCTGGAAGAGTGCGTTAACTTCGTAAAAACATGGCAAAATGGACGCGTTATCGCCGATATCTGTATCCATTCCGAGTACCTAACGAACGAAACTTTCTGCCGTGCGTTGGCTGAAGCGAATAAGGAACTCAAGCGTCCTGTACATGTTCATATCTCAGAAACTGCCGCGGAACATAAGGAATGTATAGCCCGTCATGGTAAAACGCCCATCGCTTATTTAGCTGATTTAGGGCTTTTTGATTATGGCGGCTACGCGGCACATTGCGTGTATTGTACGGATGAGGATTTCGCGATTATGCGCGAGAAAAATGTCACTTTGGTGCATAATCCATCAAGTAACATGAAACTTGGGAGCGGATTTGCCCGCATACCCGAGGCACTCGCGGCAGGTGTAAATGTGGCCTTGGGGACGGATGGGTGCGCGTCAAATGATAATCTCAATATGTTTGAAGAAATGCACCTTGCCGCGCTAATTCATAAAGGTAGGCTGGGCGACCCCACGGCTTTGCCCGCTTGGACGATACTTGATATGGCGACCAGAAATGGTGCGCGTGCTTTAGGGCGGGGGGATACAGGTGAAATCGCCGTAGGCAAGAAGGCAGATCTTTGTGTCGTGAACCTAGAGAAGCCCCATTTACAACCCCATGCCAATTTAGTTGACCTTTTAGTCTACTCAGCACAGGGTTCGGATGTCTGTGAAACTTATGTGGACGGACACCTCCTGTACGAGCGCGGCACTTGGCAGACCCTAAACGCCAAAGAACTTCAGAAAGAAGTTCTTTCTTGGCATCCAGGCGTACTCTAAGACCCTTGGGGTGCATTCAAACAGGGTTTCCGCGAGGACGCGTGCTTGCTGGAGGGTGTCCGCGGGACTCGTGCGCGTGTAGCCTAGCCCATTGAGCATAGCCGCCGTATCCTCTATCGACACATCCGCGCCGCTCAG
>CAVCAF010000078.1:0-11580 GCA_963600185.1 Azospirillum sp. 51_20
TTTCAAGAGACATGAAATAAGAATAAAAGAAACATTCTTAACCTTCGCTTTTAAACAACGCCTTTCATAGCCTTAAGGAGCTTTTGGACTTCTCTTTTATAGGGACACTGCGTACATGAAGGCTTTTGCCTGCCTATAACTTTTTTGTTATAATCATCCTTAAGACCAAGTAGCCAATCGGCAGAAACTGAATGTATGCGACAGATTTTCTCCAAGATGTCTACACCAGGGGAAGATGACCCATTTTCATAGCGCGCCCATTGGGGCTGTTTCATTCCCAATTGATTAGCCATGTCTGATTGCGACTGGCTACCTCGTAAGGCTCTAAGCCTATCTGATAAAACACTCATGTTATAACTCCTTAATAACTTTCTTGATATACCCCATTGACATCGTATAACAGAAATGTTATACTGTAGATATGTCAACAAAGTTGTCAGTCAATATTTTAGCACATCCGCGCTGGTGTGTCAATACCGAAAGGAGTGAAAGGATGAACGCAATGAGAGTAAGTAAGGTAAGTAAATACGGCTATGAGGTGCGCCTCGTGGTGGTTGGGATTGTTGCTGGGGTTATCCTCGGCATACTGTTTGAGCGTGGGCTAGTTGCCGCGCGTGAGCGGTCGCTTGAAGCGGCGTACTGGGCTGGCTACAACGCGCCCACGCTCGCCGCGTCTGTCGACCCTGTCGCCGCGCCCGCCGACCCCGCCGCGCCCGCGCTCGCCACCGACTGCGCCGCGCCTGCCGCGCCCGCGTCTGTCGCCGCGGCAAAATAATCTTCAAAAACTTTTTCAAGGAGAGCTAAAAATGAGTAAAGAATTAGGAAAGAAAATTGTGATACGATGTGTGCCAGCCGTGCGCTACGAAGGCGCACGCGCGGCGGCGGCGGAGCTTGGCGTTTCGTACGCGAGCCTTTACGCCTACCTCGCGTATGGCACGCCCTCAATAGGTCCCGAGAAGCGGGCACGGCTTGAGATTATTGTCGAGCCTGTCGCCACGGTGGCGCGTGGGCGCGTTTAAGGGGGCTTATCTTATGTCAATCCCCCAGCAAATGGACTTTCTGGACGCGCTCGCCGATGCCCGCGACATCACGAGCACAGAAATGCAAGCGCTCGCGAATCGCCTACCGCCGACGGAGATGCTCGCCGTCGCGGATGTGGCGCTCGCGCTTGGGGTCGCGAACGCGACGATTTACGCGCTGATACAAAGTGGCGAGCTGAAGGCGTTGAACCTTGGCTCGGCACAGAAACCGTATTATCGGCTCTTTCGTGTGTCGGTTTTATCCTATATAAAGCGGCACATGGTATGAGTTATCAACAATTTATCAACAATTCACAATTCACACAAAAGAGAAAGTAAGTACTAAAATGGAGACAGAAGAAATGAACGCACTAAGCCTAAACGCAACCGAGCCGACAGCCCCGAGAAGCTGTGACGCGGCGGAGCAAGTGACGGCGCAATATCGCCGCGCGAGTGACGCGGCGGGCGACGCGGTGAAGGAAATGGTGATATTTGGGCTTATGCTTGACAAGGTAGAAGCGGAGCTTTCGGCGACGCGCAAGCGTGCCGAAAATGGGGCGGCGGATTTTAGTCTGCCGCGGCAGACTAAAATACCCGAACGCGGTCGCCCGAGTGAAAACACGCTCAAAGCGTGGCTCGCTGAGCACTGCCCCGAGGTAAATTATAAAACGGCTTTAGATTACCGCGCGGCAGTGCGTGGGGTGCGGAAACTTGCCCATTTGGAGGGTAATACACCGCTTTTGCCGCTCCTCGGCGCGGAACCGTTAGCGGATGAAAAGCTTGAAGATATGCGTAAGTCAATCCTTAAGCTTATTGCTGGCAGTAGCCTGCGCGTTTTGCGCGAAGCGGCACGCGGCAACCCGAACAAGGGGCTTGAGGGCGTACTTAAGGGACGGCGTGCGCTGACGGCTGAAGAGAAAGTTGCCGCGGCGACACAGCTACTTCATGAAGTCTCAGGGCACATTGACGCGTACATTCGCGCGGGCTGGGCTTCGTACACGACGCAAGAGGAGCGCGATAGCCTTGTTAGGGTTTTGAAAGCCGCTATCAAGTCGCTTGCAGAAGTGACGGAGGCGCGGGGATGACCTCTTTTAATCTAGACTTACGCCCTGAGTTAGATCCGCTCTGGTGTCGGCTAGATGAGAAGAGCCGCCGCCAAGCGAGCGACTGGGGCGAGGTTGCCCGTCGGCTAGAGGCGGCGGACGACAAATCAGCGGAACTTGGGCGCATTATGCGAGACTATACTCCTATATTTGGCGGTAAAATCTCGCGTACTACTATTTATAGGAAGGTGGAAGCGCTCGCGAAGTATGGGGTTGCTGGTGTCGTGCGCGCGTCAGCCGTCCGTAAGGCGCGCGGCATAACGGACTCGCCGTCCCTCCCGCGGGGCTTCGTTAAGTTTTGGCGTGATATGGTCTTAGACCATCAACGGCTTAAGACGCTTTCGGTGTGGCGGCTTATGATGCGTAATCACCTCCTCGCGGGGCGCGTCATACCTGGCTATGGGGTGGACTGGCGCGGCATTTGGGCGGACGAGCACCCGGGCGAGATTGTCCCTGCTGACTGCCCTTATACCGACTCACACCAAGGCGCGGCGGCGAATGCTCCGCGCGGTTGGAGCTACTCTAACCTTATAACGCTGATCCCGAGCGCGGACGAGCGCGAAGGCGCGGCTTATGGCGTTATGGCAATGCGCGACTTTACGCCGTCAATCCCCCACACCCGCGCGGGGCTTCGTCCTATGCAAGTTATTACCATGGACGATGTCCAGCTGGATGTCTTTTGTTGGTATCCGGGTGAAAAGGAGCCGCGCCGTCCTGTCGGGCTGGGGGTAATGGATGTGCTGACGGGGTCGCTTGTGGATTTCCCGCTCGTGCCCGTACGGCGGCGCGAAGATGGTACGCTCGCCAAGCTTGATGGGTCGGTCGCGCGGTTTGTTTGGGCAAACATCCTTTGCAATATCGGCATAGACGCTGAAAGCGGCGTGACCTTCCTCGCCGAACATGGTACGGCAGGTATGGCGACGGAAGAAGAGGAGCGGTTAAATAAGCTTCTCGGCTCGCGTCCGAACGGTGCGCCATGGCTTCGCGTATTAAGGTCGTCAACTTCGGGTGCACCGATCTTGAAGGGACTCTTTACCGAGCGCGGACGCGGTCGCCCGACCCATAAGGCAATGATAGAAGCGGCGTGGAACTTACTCCATAACGAACTTGCCGCCCTACCGGGCGCGGCGGGTCGCAACTGGGCAACCGCGCCACAAGATACGACAGGCTGGACGCGCGAAGACCGCGCCCTCATCGAAGCGGGCGCGGCGGCACTCGCCGCGAACTGTCCCGAAGCCGTGGAGACGCTCGCACGCGCACGCACCCACGCGCTTACTTATGGGCAACTCGTCGGGGCAGTCGCCGCGGCGATTACGGCGATGAACAATCGGCGCAACCACAATCTAGAGGGCTGGGAAAATTGCGGCTTTGTTAAGCACATGATACCGCTCGCGGGGCAACTTTTGCCGCTTGATAAGGCGGCGGACGACTTCGCGCTCGGTGACCCTCAAGCCCGCGAGGAGTTTCTTACGCGCCTTGCCCCGAAGGCACAGCGCGTAAAGATGTCGCCGCGTGAAGCGTGGGCGAGTTTCGGCGGTACGACGCTGAAGCGATTCCCCCTATTTCTCGCAACCGAAATCCTCGGCGTTGAACTTTCGCAAGAGGTGCGCGTAAGGCGTGGCGCGTTCAAGGCACGGAATGTTTGGAATGGCGAAGTCGGGCTTTACGCCGCCGCCTGCCAAACCCCCGAGAAGAGCGTTCACATCTGCCCCGAGGGCGCGGCTCTGCGCGTGTGGGTAAACCCGATGTGCCCCGAAGCCGCGATTGTCGCCGATTCGCAAGGGCGGTTTATCGGTGCGGCGGAACGCCTAACGGCGACAACCCACGGCGACACCGCCGCCGCCGCGAATAATCTCGGTATTTTAAGCCTCTTTCGTGGCGAACAACGCCGCCGCATAGCCGCCGCCTTAGATAGTCGGCGTACGCGCGAAGTTGAACGCCGCGAGGAGAATCTGCGCGTCCTTGAGACCGCGTCTCAGCAAATGAGCCTAGAGGGTGAGAAAGCCTTCGCACGGCTCGCGAAAGTGGGCGATGAGGATATCGCAGACTTTGACATCTAATTTGGTAGGGGGCTCAAGTCCCTTGTGCCCCGTCACTAAAGTAAACAAGTAAGTAAACTAAGGAGACACTCAAAATGAGTAATCAAGTAAACGCAACCGACCTACGAGCAAAGGAACTCGTAGAAAAGTTAATCGCCCTCAAAGGGCGTATCGCCGAAACCGAAGGCAAGGAAGTATCGGACGCAGAGTTTGCGCGGCGCTTCTTAACCTTCTCTTCTACTACATGGTCTAAACTCTGCACGGGCACTTACCCGGGCGGAAAATGGGGCGCAATCATCGAGAAGATGAGCGCGTCAGTGGACGCGATAGAGGCGCAAATGCCACTTCTCGCCGAGCGCGCGAAATACTCGCGCTCGTTCGTGAAGACCGCGCTCGCCAAGGCGGCGTTCGCCGCCGTCAATAAGGCGCGTACTGACGGAGGCGATCGGCGCGTTGTCGTCGTCCTCGCCCCGACAGGGCACGGCAAGAGCGCACTCGCGGAATACTTCCGCGGCAAGGGGGCAATCGCCGTTGAGGGTCGCCAAGCGTGGCGGGCGAGTTATAAGAGCTTCTGCCTTGATGTCGCCGCCGCCGCGGGGCGCAAAGTCGCCCCCTCTACAAATGAGGGACGCGCGGAGGCGGAGATGATATCCGTCCTCGGCAACCGTTCGGGCATTCTCTTCATTGACGAAGCCAATACGATGTCGGGGCCTTGCGCAAACGCGATAAAGTACATCGTCAACCGCACGCCCTATACGGTCGTAATTGCCGCGATTCCCCAAATGTGGGATAAGTTCCTCGCGGGGGCGCGTGACGAAGTCCTCCAGCTCGTCAACCGTTGCCAACCAGTCATCCGTTCAAGCCGCGTTGCCGTGAAGGATGTCGAAGCGTTCCTCACGCGTCAAGGCTTGCCAACCGACTGGGCGGAGAGCCTCGCCAAAGAAGCCAATATCTTTGGCGGCTTTCGTACCGTTATCGCCGTACTTGATTCGCTCGCGTCGCTCGGTACACAAGCGACACGCGAGGACTTCGAGACGGAACTTAAACGGCAACACGAGTGCCTAGCCGCAAGCGGTATCGGTAAATAAAAGGTAAAAATCTAAAATCAAATAATAAGGAGTAAACGAATGAAACCAATGAGAACAATGACGGACGCTATGGGTAATCAAATACCCGTTAAGTATGTAAGCGCCTACGATAAGGAGCGCGACCGCATCGCCCGCCGCGTAAAAGCGCGGTATGAGGCGGCGCGTAAGTTTATTGAGAAGGCAGTCGCCGAGAGTGTCGCAGACCTTGAGGCACTACGCGACCAAAAGGAGAAGCTCGGCGAGAAAGGCAACTTTGCCGCGCAGAGCTTTGATGGGCTGATTCGTGTCGCGATTCGCCAGCAATACGCCATTCGTATGGATGAGCGCGTGGCGGTCGCGCGGGATATCATGCTTAAGTATGTTAATAGCGTACTTGACCGCGTCAATGGCGTTGATGTGAGCGCGTTGCGCCTCCTCGTTGAGGCGGCTTTCAAGGCTAATTCAAGCGGCTATCTCTCTACTGGCAAGGTACTTTCATTGTTAAGGATGGAAGTTAACAACCCCGACTGGCGCCGCGCCAAAGAGCTTTTGCAAGCCGCGCTTCAGCCTGTTCGGGGCAAGCAATATCTGCAGTGCGAAACGCGCCACTCTACGCAAGTGGACTTTAAGCCCATTCGTCTAGACGCGGCGGACTGCTGGCCCGAGGAGATGGGACTTGCGGCGACAAAGGGACTTGCGGCAATTGGTTTTACCCCGAAGGAGGCTCACTAATGGCTACAAGGGCACCGTTTAAGATGAGCGATCTTCAGCGCAAGATGTTTTTTGGTATGGCACAACGCGCCGCCACCCATTTGGGGGAGCTTTGCCAAGACTACCGAAAGCACGCTATGCAAGAAGAGCTGGGGATTACTTCCTCAACGCAAATAAAGTCACCCGCCGAATATGACGCGATGATTCGTCGTTTCGCCGTGGACGCGGGCGACTGGGCTTTTGCCGCCGATACGGGACTAAGCGACATTAAGCGCTTCGTCTACCTTATTAAGGTCTGCGCGATTCAACTTATGCAACTCAAGGGGGGCGACGAAGTCGCCGCCGCCCACTACCTCGAGGGCGTAGTTAAGCAAGCGGGCTTTATGGGCGGTTGGATGGGTGAGGGCTTCTTTCTAGATGTCCCTGCCCGCCAACTGCGTACCGTCTTTAACATTTTAGATAGCGAGCGCCGCCGCCTTCATCGGCGTTATCTCGTTGAAGGTGAACTCGCTCTCGATTATAAGAGTCGCTATGAGGCTTTGCCAAGTGGCTACTTTATAAAAAAACCCGTTGAACGCGGCTACTACGCGGCGAAACCGTTCAACATTAACATAAACACAAGAGACTAACTCCAACTCTTGCCCCATTTCAACATTACTAGTCTCTTGGACGGCGCGTTTTACTAACGCGCCGCCTTTTTTTTATATAAATAGCCGTGTAGAGTTGTAGAATTGTAGAAATCTCTACATCTCTACATTTCTACACGGCTATAACTGCCCGCGCGGTCTATTACTTCCCGTATTGTCCGTATTGCTCATATTGCGCGTATTGCGCGCCGTTCGCGTCCTGTTAATTATTTTCCGCCGAAAATACGCTATACTATTAGCCGTGAATTGCGGATATTCTAGTTTACTTACTTGCTCATCCCTTCGAGCGCCCTTCCCGCGGTGGTCCCGCGCGGGTTATGACCACGGGACATCTTCGATTTGTTCGTATCCTGCGAACCCTGGTACAGGCGCTG
Source organism: Azospirillum sp. 51_20 (assembly GCA_963600185.1). GTDB lineage: Bacteria > Verrucomicrobiota > Kiritimatiellia > RFP12 > UBA1067 > UBA1067. Next base: position 6,961 of record CAVCAF010000078.1, read on the forward strand.
ATAAGCGCAAATGCCCTACCACAGGCAACTCCGGGACGGAGAAAGGAGAGGTGTTATGAGTACGCTCCTTTCTCCGTCCCTTCTTATTGCTTCGTTCGTCCTCGCTGAGACTGAAGCCCCTTCAATTGCCGCGACAGGTACACTGACGATTTCCGCCTCGGTTGTCTCTGCCGTCATTACTTGGATTGCCGCTAAGCGTCACGCCGAAGCGACACGCTTACCGCAACCCTTTGAGATTGAGCAAACCCAGCAACAAGCGAATTGGAAGACGAACGCGCACGACCACGAGAATATTTTCTTTCGGCTTGCGGCACTTGAGAAGCAACAAGCCGCCACGGACGCGAAACTTAACACCGAATTAGCCCATATCAACCGAACGCTTGACCGCCTCGCCGACGGCGTTCAAAAACTCCATGAGATCATCTCAGATAATGAAAGGAGTCTGTCGTAATGAATGAAGAAGAAGCTCTTGTAATCAAAAACGCGCTAGAACTCATTAACGCGGCGGGAGGGACAGGCGTACTGAAAAGCCGCCTCGTGGGGGCGCTCCGTAAGATGAACGGTCGCCAACTTACCCAAGAAGAGCGTGATGTCGTCTGGGCACTTTTAACAACGCGTGGCTGGATTGATAGCCACATTGAACCCTTATGGCATAATATACGCTGGTCTATTACCCCCGCGGGTGTGACCGCACTGGAGGCGATGTGATAGAGCCTATTGCCAAAACGCGCCTAGACGCGTGGGGCGAAGATTTGCCCGAGGAAGTCAAAACGCGCCTTTATAAGTGGACGAAGCCCCTACAGGCGAACGAAGAGACGCGCCCGATTTTGAAGACTTACGACGACGCGTTAAAGCAACTTTCGCTTGAGGGTATTGTCGCCCCGAGTCGGGCGGCGTGGTATCGCTTTTTAGGACGAATGCGCCGCGCGGAGCGGCTCTCACTCGTTTACCGCGTCGCGTCCTCGGCTGGCACGGCGAAAGATGTCGCGGGCACCGCGCGTATCTCGGATGCCGTCGCCGCTGAGACTTTCAAGGCTCTTGCCGTTGATGCCGCCATGGCAGGCGATGAGAAAACCGCCAGTCTCTACGCAGGCGCGGCGGCGGCGATTTCTACACGCCTACAAAAAGATAAAGAACTCGCCCTCAAGCGTGAAAAGTTTGAAGCCGCCGAAAAACGGCTTGAAGATGTCCAAAATGCCGTTAAGTCGGTTAAAGCCGCGGGCGGCTTAACCCCCGAAACGCTCAAACAAATTGAGGAGGCTGCGGGCTTGTTGTAAAGGTAGGGTGGTAGGGGGCGCCTTCCCTTCCGCCCCGTATGCGCCCCGAAAAAGACAATTTCTATGGGTAAAGCCAAAGTTATACTGCTTAAAAAGTCGCTCTTACTCCCTTACCAAAAGAAGTGGGTTGAGGATACTTCACGGCTGAAGCTCGCCGTTAAATCACGCCAAATTGGTTGGACTTGGGCAACCGCTTACGGGCTTGTACGCCGTAAGGCGATTCGCTCCGCCGTCGGGGACGTGTGGATTTCCTCGCGCGATGAGATACAAGCGAGGCTCTTTCTTGAGGATTGCAAGAACTTTGCAGGCATTCTTGACGCGGGGGCGCGTGACTTTGGCGAGCGTGTAGTAGATGCCCAAGGCTCATCTGCCTATGTCTTACAAATGGGCAACGGCGTGCGCCTGAACTCCATGAGCTCCAACCCTGACGCACAGGCTGGTAAGCGCGGTGACCGCGTTCTTGACGAGTTCGCCCTTCATCCCGACCCCCGCAAGCTCTACTCTATCGCTTACCCAGGCATTACTTGGGGCGGCTCACTTGAAATCTTCTCTACCCCCCGTGGCGCGGATAGTTTCTTTCAAAAACTCATTGACGAAATCAAAGCGGGCAACCCGAAGGGCTTCTCTTTCCATAAAGTGACCCTTGAAGACGCGCTCAACCAAGGCTTTCTTGCGAAACTCCAACTTAAACTCCCAAAGAATGACGAGCGCCAAGGTATGGACGAAGCCGAATACTTCGACTTTATCAAGGCGGGGTGCGCCGATGAGGAGACTTTCAATCAAGAGTATATGTGCGTGCCTGCCAATGACGCGACCGCCTTTATCTCGTATGAAATGCTTGATACAAACCATGTCGCGGGACACTTTGAGCGCGAAACAGGCACCGTGGACGGCAAACCGAGTGAAGTTTGCTCTTGGACGAACGCCCAAACCTCTGTTTTCTCTGATGAGTTCTCGCTTTATCTCGGGGTTGACTATGCCCGTCACCAAGATTTGACCGTCTTTTGGCTCGCCGCTGATATCGCGGGGCTTTTAGTCCCAACACGCGTTATCACCATGAAGAATGTGCCCTTTAGACGGCAACGCGAGATGTTAGATCTCTTTATGCGTAAGCGTAATTTGCGCCGTTGCTCGTTTGATATGACGGGTATCGGCGAAGAGACCGCCGAGGCGATGCGCCGTACTTACGGCTATCGCTTTGAACCCGTACGCTTTACCGCCGCGGCGAAGGAGTCTATGGCGTTCGCCCTTAGGCATAGCCTAGAAGACCGTACTTTTAAAGTTCCCGACCGCCGCGAGATTGATGCCGACTTCCGCAAAGTCCGCAAGGAGGACTCGGCAGGCGGACATGTCCGCTTTACGGGCGAGCGTGACGCGAACGGACACGCTGACCGCTTTTGGGCGGCGGCACTCTGCCGCGAAGCGAAGGGCAACTCTAAAGCCGCCCTACCCCCTCGCGCGTTTCATTCTAAAGCCGCCGCCGCGCGGCGTAGCCTTAGGGCTAATCATCTATCTTTGGAGGTTATCTAATGAACTTAGCCCACAGCCTATCTCAAACAAACTCTTGGCGCGACGCGTACAACCCTTTGCGCGGGCTAACCATGGCGCGCGCCGTGGAACTTATGCAGGCGGCGCAACGCGGCGTAATGGCTGAACTCCAGTGGCTCTATGCTTCCGAACTCGGTATTGAAGCGACCGATCCCGACTTAATGACGATTATTGAGCGTACGGTCGCGGGTGTCGCTGATATGGACTGGCAGATTATTACTGCCGATGAGTCCGTTCGCGGCTTTGATAAAGCCCTCGCCGAAGACCAAAAAGCCTATCTTGAAGCCTCTTATAACGCCTGCGATAACTTGCCTGACGCGATAGAGCACCTCGTTATGGCACGCTTCCGCGGCTTTAGCCACCTGCAACCGTGGCTCAAGGCGGACGGCTCGCTTGAACATCTTGAACCGCTCCCACAGTGGAATATGGTACGCGACGGCACATCTTCGCGCTGGGCGTGGAATCCACGCGCCGAGCAAATAGATTATCGGCACTTGCGCGGCGGCGCGTATCTAACCCCAAGCGATTACATCCTTTGCGAAAATCGCCGCCCCGTCAATCGTATTGCCCTTATTAAATATATCCGCTCCACGGTGGCAGAGAAAGATTGGGATGCCTATGTAGAAATCTATGGCATACCGGGCGTATTTATTATTATGCCCCCCGATGTCCCCGCAGGCAAAGAAGAGGACTACGCCCAGCGTGCCGCTGAAGCCGCTGAAGCTGCCTCAGGAGCACTGCCGAATGGCTCGGATGTTAAGACCCTCTCAGAAGTGCGCGGACAGCAACCGTTCCAAATGCGCCTTGAGTGGCTACAAAAGCAACTTGTCCTTGCCGGTACAGGCGGTATGCTGACCATGCTTTCAGAGCCGACAGGCATCGGCGGCGGCGCGAGTTCCAGCCAAGAGTCCGTTTGGAATACCATCATCCGCCGCGTGGCGCATACGGTTGAAAGCCCCTTTAATCGCCAGTACGATAGGCGCGTACTTGCCGCGAAGTTCCCCGGTCGCCCCATTCTCGCGCAGTTCGCCTTAAGAACGCGCCAAGAGAAGGATGTCGGCGCGGCAGTCACCAATATTGCCGCCCTCGCCCAGGCGGGCTATCGCGTAGACCCTGCCCAAGTCGCGGCTGAAACAGGCTACGAAGTGACCCTTGCCCCGTCCACACCTGCCGCCACCCCCTTTGTCTCTAATGCGAAGGACGCACCTACCGCCCCGATTTCCGCCCCGTCTCGAGCCCCGTCTATCCTCGCGCCCCTTGCCGCCGCAATTCTAGATGGTAGCATACCCTTTGAAGAGGCTTTGAAAAAGGCGCAAAGCGAACTTGAGAAGATTGACCCTTCGCTTCTTGCTCAAGACCTTGAAAAGCAACTCGAAGAGGCGATGTTTGCCCAAGCCGCCAAAGAAACAGAAGCGACAAGGCAACCCGAAAAGGCGACTAATAGCCTTATTTCGCAAGAAGAAGCCCAAGAGATCTATAAGGAGGTAATGGGTAAATGAGTCGACACTGTCCACAAGACGGCGGCTTTATTGGTGAGGGTGGTTGCACCCATCCCCACCATACCCATAGTGCGCTTGTAAACAGCTTGCTCTCTCAAGCCGAGGCGGCTTCTTCGCCTAAGTTGATCTCTACAAAACAAGCCGAAAGTGCTCTTAAAGAGGGTTTCTATGTCACAAACCCAAACGGCGCACGCGTCGCTTTTGGCGAAAAACTTCTCTCTCATCTTGAGAATGACCACCTCAAGGGCGATGCCAACGGCAGAAAAACGCGCCTAGCTTTCGCCATTCAAGCCGTT
>CAVCAF010000079.1:0-11507 GCA_963600185.1 Azospirillum sp. 51_20
CTCGCTTGATAGCGGAACCTGGAAGGCTGTAAATAATGGTGCTTTTGGTAAGGGTGCTTCAGGTACGAGTGGTGAAGATGTCTACTTCGCGACAAGTGATGCGGGTTATCTACAGAGCCTTTATGAGCTCTCTAATTTGCCTTATATTACAGAGCTTAATACAGGGAATAATTCTATTAAGGGTAGTAGAATGAATACTCCGCCAGGAGGAACGGCTATCCCTTCCGCGGTGGGGAGTACCTGCCATAATGGACTTTTCTGGCAGAATTATGACCCGATGTTTAATGACCCGATAAATGTCGAATCTAATCTCTTATTCCACACGAGTTATAAGGGACAGCGCGTGAACCCTTATTCGGATAACATGGAAGTTATCCGCGGCGTTTTCGCGAATACCCCGCTTGATTGGAAGCGTGCTTCTACGAATAATGCCTATTCGCTCTCAAGTAAATGCGCAGGCGACTTCTTTCATGACGAGAATGACTTTAGAAAGTATACTTGGTCGGAAAATGCGGATGATAGCAGCGCAAGAATCGCGAAGGATGTCTTAGAGGAGTTCGCGGAGGTGTTTATTAAGAAAATCCGAGATGAGTACAACTCCAAGAATTGGGATGTCATTCTTAGAGACTTAATGGATGACGCTAAGCCTAATGAATTGGGCGGCATTTCGCTAGAAAGCGCAAAGCTTTATAAGTCTGACCGGGACTTCCTTTATGGGTTTTGGCGCGATTGTTTTGCCGCGCGGCAACAACTTTATCTCATCTTCGTGCGAGCTGAACCGCTGATGATGGGCGGCGCGGCAGTTGGCTCTACGCCGCCGCAATTAGGGGGTAGGGCGGTTGCTCTCGTTTGGCGTGACCCAACAGCGGTAGACAATAAAGGTAGTACGGAGTGTACGGGCTATCCGCATTCAACGCGCGTCCTTTTCTACAAGAATCTTGAGTAATTTGGAGTAAAACATGAAAAAAGCGTTTACTTTAGTTGAACTTCTCGTTGTTATTGGTATTATCGGCGTTCTCGCGGGTGTGCTAGTCGCGTCCTTCTCGGGTTCTTCAGAGTCTGCCCGCGCGGCGAAGTGCCTTACAAATCTTAAGAATCTAGCGAGCGCGAGCCAACTTTACGGAGCGAACTCGGGGTGGGTCGTCCACCCTTATTCCACGGTCCATCTCTCGGATAATACAACAAGTAGCGGCGGCAATTTATACGATGAGTGGCCAGGTTGGGTGAGTTGGTACTCCTCGGGCATGTTCCCCTCGCAATCTAAGGCGGGGGGAACGGAAATAAGCACCTATGAACAAAACGAGGATAAGCGTATTTATGCGCTTACGAACGGAGTCCTTTGGAAGTACTTGTCGGGCAATAGTTCGTCTTATGCCTGCGCGGAACATACTAAGTCTAGCTCTAAAACGAAGCCCCTCTGGAGTTATATCGCGAACTCCACTTTATATAATAGAGAGTATACTAAGCTTACACGCGGCGATCGCACGCTACTTTTCGCCGAAATGCCTTTTAATGGCTCGGAGGATGGGAATTATACGCCATCAACCTCAAAGTCGGACTATAACGACTGTTTTTTAAAGTCGGATGGTACGGAGATGATAGGCTTTAATCATTCGGGGGGTAAGGGCGCTAATTGTGCACATGTCGCTTTCGCGGATGGGCATGTCGAGAAGTTGCGCCAGCCGAAGGATGGACTCAGCAAGTCTGAGAAGCTGGAGCTCACGAAATGGCTTTGCCAGGGTAAGGATATTTCGTTTGACGGTAAAGAATATAAGAAATTAGTGGACTAATCCCCCATGTTCGCGGCAATTCTACTCGCCGCCGCGTTGACGAATGTCACGGGCGTTGTTACTTTTACGCGAGAAGGGTTGCCGTTTTGCTTTATCGTGGATGAAGCAGGTAAGACCTGGCGGATAGAAAACCGTGAAAATAAACCTCTTCATCGCGGCGATGTACTTACCGCCCGCGGCATTCGTGAACCAACTGATAAGCGGCGCCTCGCGACGCAAGAGATAACGCTCCTAAAAGATAAGTCCCTTACCCCCCCTGAGCCGTACGCGTGTGAACTTGTCTCGCTCTTTAATCAGCTCGGGCTCTTTGGCAATGTTGATATGTACGGTGCCGTTTTTAAGACGGAAGGGCTTCTTCGGGATATTAATCGTCGCCAGAATACAACGCAATTGCTTGTGGGCGAAGGGGAGCATAATTTGCAGGTTGAGTTGCCCATTCCTTTAGAAGGGACGCTCCCCGCGTGGTTGAAGTTGGGTTCCCGCGTGCAAGTGACGGGGGCACTCGCCTATACTTCGATTGTTGATATTGAGACGGGCGACCGCCGCCGTATTGAGAATGTGGAACTTATCCCTTCTAAGCTCACGGATGTTGTGCTCGTTCGCCGCGCACCTTTTTGGACGCCGCGCCGCCTCCTAATCGCCGTAATTTCCCTTGGCGCGGCATTTGTTTTGTTGACGGTATGGCTAATTACCTTGCGGCGCATGGTCGCTAAGCGCACGGCGGAGTTAGCGGACTCTATAAGAGCCCGCGAAGCGACGCGAATTGAGGCACTCGCCGTCCAGCGTGAGCGCCTGCGCCTCGCGGCAGATTTGCATGATGGCTTTCAGCAATATCTAGCAGGGGCGATGTTTCGTCTTAAGGCGGTTTTTAATTATTTGCCGCGGGAGGGCATGGAAAAATGCCGTCGGCAACTCGAGAAGATGCAAGAAGCCTTGCAACATACTCAGAACGGACTTCGCGCAACGCTTTGGGCATTGAATGAAGAAAGCGAGGGCCCTGAGTCGCTACCCGATTTACTGCGGTTTGTTGCGCGGCGTATGCCGCATTGGGACGGCATTGTTACTATCGAGAGTGTAGGAGAGGAGCGCAAAATCGCCCGCCGCGGCGCAACATCCCTCTTGCTTATTCTGCAAGAAGCCGTTGGCAACGCAATTCGCCATGGCGGCGCGAAGTCCGTCTCAGTTAAGATCGCCTTTACGCCTGATAAACTTCTTCTTACGGTGACGGATAATGGACGCGGCTTTGATAGGACGCTTTTGAAAGAGACTGGACATTACGGACTCTCAACGATGGAGCGGCGCATAACGGAACTTGGCGGTACGATGTCGATTACATCCGTACTAGGTGAGGGTACGACGCTTAACTTTCAATTGAATTATTGAGGAGGGCTCAATTATGGTGAAAGTAGAAAGGCGGGGACAAGCCCATTTGCGCGATAAGGAGATTCGTATTGCCTTGCAAATTGAGGTGAATCGTGCGCATGGGCGTTCCTTACTGGAGGGCATCTCCGAATATGCAATAGACCACCGAAATTGGCGACTGAGTTTATTGAACGCGAATGAGATCTTGCGCAAAGAGACGCTAGAAGAATATGATGCGTTCATCGTCCGTATTATGGATAAGCACACGGCGAATATGTTTGCCGCGGTGGGTAAGCCCATTGTGGATGTCTATGGGCGGACGGATGAGAGCCCTTTTACGACAATTCACCTTGATGACGAAGCTATTGGTGAAATGGCGGCGGAGTTCTTCGCGGGACGCTACTTTACTAATTGCGCCTATTGTGGGTTTGGAGGCATTCGTTTCTCGAAAGCACGCGGTGAAGCCTTCGCGCGGCACTGTGCGCGTCGTGGTCTTAAATGTTTTGATTATGCCGAAGTTCAGCATGGGGACGCAATAAAAGATACATTCTTTCGCAATGAGCGCATTGATAATGATCCAAACCCTGCCGCTTTGCGCGAATGGGTCGAGTCCTTGCCTAAGCCCATAGGCATATTTTGCAGTAATGACTTAAGAGCCGTGCAATTACTTATGGCACTTGAAAAGAGTAAGGTTGTTGTTGGACGCGATGTGGCTGTTCTTGGAGTCGATAATGACATGGTGCTTTGTATGACGGCGAACCCGACACTCTCAAGCATTGATACGGGGGTGAATGTGCTTGGACGCCACGCGGCACGCCTTCTGGATGAGGAATTGGCAGGTGCACCCGCGGGACGCCACATCTTACACTGTCCCTTGCGCGTCATTGAGCGGCAATCAACCAACATTTGGCCGTTTAAGACACCGTGGCTCGGGAGCGCACTCTCTTTTATACAAGATAAGCTCAGTGAAGGCGTGACGGCGACGGATGTCGTGAAATATGTCGGCTATTCACATCCTGTAGTCAATAGAGCGTTTAAGAATGAGACGGGCTTCTCCATTAAGCAAGAGATCGCGCGCGCGCGTATTGAGCGTGCTATGCGCCTCCTGAAGAGTACCGATAAAACGACAGTTGAAATCGCTACACTTTGTGGTTTCGCGACAGTACAGTATTTTACGAGTTCTTTCACTACGAAGTTAGGGCTCTCCCCCAGCGCTTGGCGGCAAAAGCAAGTTAAGTTCTAGGACGCGAAGCCTTTTCGCCGCGCATTAAATCGCTAGAATACCGCGATTTTCTAGTATTTACGCTCCGTTTTTCAAAAATTGCAATAGAAAATGCAGGAATTGCAATATATTTCTGCGCCGCGATATTATATAATAGTGGTATGTTCAGTTACATAATAGGTCTCGGCGCGGCAGTGATGATGCCTGTCATCTTCACAGTACTTGGCGTATGTATTGGTATTAAGTTACCGAAGGCTCTGAAATCAGGGCTTCTCGTGGGCGTTGGTTTCGTTGGGCTTGGTGTCGTCACAGCTCTTTTGACATCCGCCTTGGGTCCCGCCCTCAAAGGCATGATTGAGCACTACGACTTAAACCTCGCCTACTTTGACCTTGGCTGGCCTGCCGCCGCGGCAGTCGCCTATTCGTGTGCGGTCGGCGCGTTCATTATCCCTGTTTGCCTCGGCGTTAATCTCGTGCTTCTGCTGATTGGCGTTACGCGCACGGTGAACATCGACCTCTGGAACTATTGGCACTTCGCTTTCTTGGGCGCGATGGTTTATTTCGCGACAGATTCCCTCGCGTGGGCATTCTACGCGGCAATTATCCTTTACATTATCACCTTGTGCCTCGCCGACTTTACGGCGAAGGGCTTTCAGTCGTTCTATAAGGATATGGCGGGCATTTCTATCCCCCAGCCATTCTGCCAGAGCTTTACGCCGTTCGCGGTTGTGCTTAGTTGGCTTCTTGATCGCATTCCAGGTTTTTCGCGCCTTAACATTGATGCGCAGGGGCTCAAGAACAAGTTCGGACTCTTGGGGGAGCCACTCTTCCTCGGCGTTCTCATAGGTTGCGGCGTGGGGGTGCTTCAATGCCGCACGGGACGCGAGATTGTGGACGCGATTCCCGCTATCCTTAAGCTTGGCGTGAGCGTAGGCGCAGTTATGGAACTTATCCCACGCATTACCGCGCTCTTCATTGAGGGACTTAAGCCAATTAGTGAAGCCGTGCAAAAGCGTCTCGCGACATCCTTCAAAGGGACGGCGACCTTTAATATCGGCATGTCCCCCGCCCTCGTTATTGGGCACCCCACAACGCTCGTTGTTTCTATTCTTCTGATTCCCGTTATCTTATTGCTCGCCGCGTTTTTGCCTGGCAATCGTTTCTTGCCACTCGCTTCTTTAGCAGGGATGTTCTACCTCTTCCCTTGCGTGCTCCCAATAACGAAAGGCAATGTTCTAAAAACCTTCTTAATCGGACTCGTTGCGCTTGTTTGCGGACTTTACTTCGTCACGAATCTCACGCCCGCCTTTACGAAAGCAATTGCTGCGGCGCATTGTGAAGGAATCGCCGTCCCTGCGGGTTTTGAAGGGGGCGCGGCACTTGACTTCGCGTCCGCCCTCTGGTGTTGGCTACTTTACCATTTAACCGTCACCCTCAAGTGGGGCGGTGCCGTCCTCGCGGGAGTTCTCGCGCTTGGACTTTGCATTGTTAACTTTATTCGTATTAGGAGAGTAAAATGAAAATAGTCTCTTTTCTTTCATCTTTTTTTGTGACAGTCGCGACATTCGCTGATGTCTGCACCTGCGCCGTCGCCCCAGAGCGTGCGGACGACTTTTATTGGGAAAATGATAAAGTCGCCTTTCGTGCTTATGGACCGCGCGATGTTCATCGCTGGAGTGGCTTTGATGTCTTCAATAAGGGCAGCGCCGCCAATGAAGCCGCGAAGATTTTGCATGGAGCCGCCGCCGACAAGTATGGCGCGTGGCACAATCTCGCCACGGTAAAAGGTGGACTGCGTACTTTCGATAATTACACCATGGGTGCTTCGCGCGGCGTTGGCGGACTCGCCTTTTGGGGCGATGGCGAATGGAAGACTTTCCCCAATTGGGAATCGTGCGAAGTTTTGCATACAGGCGACGATTATCTCGCTTTTCGGCTCGTTTACCCAGCTTTCTCAAGCGCGGGACGCATGACTTGCCGTATAACCCTAAAGCGCGGCGATCGCCTCTTTCGTAATGATGTCAGCTTTGAGAAGGACTTCGTGACGGACTTTGCCGCGGGTCCTGGTCTTGACCTTGAACCTAAGCGCGATCATAAAGGCTCTTTGATTGAGGAGCCAGGGCTTGTCGCGCTCTATGAGGATGAGAAGGTCGATGCTAACGGCAACGGCGAAGGCTCTACGATGTCCGCCATACTCGTCGCTGACCCTTCCGCTGTTGAAGTACGCACCGACACCCAAAACTGCCGCGTTTTACTCTTTAAGAAGAGCCGCTTCACTTATTGGGCAGGCGCGAGTTGGTCGGGCGCGGGAGAGATTACATCCGCTAAGGCGTGGTTTGATTATGTGCGTGACTTTAAGGCGAAGTGCCTAAAGGAAAAATCTGCCACGCCGAATCTCGAGGCGACACTCGCCGCGCAACTTCCTACGATCTTCGCGAAGAGTGCGGCACATTATCGTGTCCTAGACGCGGTGGCGACACCCCTTGCCGTGGGGGATGAGGTTCTCACTATGGATAATGAGAAGTCAAACCTCCTTTTCCCCACGAGCTACAATCGCGCGAAGAAGTGCCTTGAGATGCGCGTCATTTATTGGTGGACGGCGGGACACTTCCCTGGGACGCTCTGGTATTTGTATGAAGCGACGAATGACATGGCACTTAAGGATCGCGCTCTCTTTTGGACGGAACGCCTCGCACCGAATGCGATCGCCGACACGAACCACGATTTGGGCTTCATCATTAATTGCTCCTTTGGTAATGCGCGGCGAATTTTGAAGACGACGAAATACGATGACTTACTGGTAGAGACGGCGAAGACTCTATCGCGGCGGTTTTCACCTGAAGTCGGGGTTATCCGTAGTTGGGGGAATGTTGACGAAAAGAAGAACTTCCTTGTCATTCCTGACTGTATGATGAATCTGGAACTCTTGGAAGTCGCCTCGAAGATTTCGTCCGACCCCAAGTATGATAAGATAGCCCGTAGCCACGCGACAGTTACCCAGAAGAATCACTTCCGCGCGGATGGCGGCACTTACCATGTGCTTAACTACGATCAGCGTCCTGGCTTCGTTGGGAGCGTGCAGGAGATTTGGCGCGGACAGGGTCTCTCGTGCACAACGGCATGGAGTCGCGGACAAGCCTGGGCGATTTATGGCTACGCGATGATGTATCGTGAGACGCACGATTGGCACTACCGTGACTTCGCGATGAAAGTCGCCGATTACGCGATAAGCCACCCCAATATGCCGACGGACGGCATCCCTTACTGGGACTTTGGTGCGCCAGGCGAAGAGCGCGATAGTTCGGCGGGCGCGATTATGGCATCGGGGCTTCTGGAACTCGCCGACATCGTAGGCGGCGAGAAGGGCGCGGCATATCGTGCGTTCGCCGTGAAGCAGCTCCTGTCACTCGCGTCCCCTGCCTACTTCTCTGAGGGCGACGAGATTGGGCACTTCCTCCTCAAGCATGGCGTCGGGCATAAACCCGCGGGCAGTGAGGTTGACACGCCCCTCACCTACGGCGACTACTATTTTATGGAAGCACTTCTGCGCTTTAAGAACTCTCTAAAGGATAACTAAAAATGGCAATTCTAGCAATTCTAGCGGCAACAACTATGAACATAACTTTTCAAACAGCGACACATCCCGAGGACTTTAAGTCTTATGATACGGCGAAGATTCGTGAGCGCTTCGTCATGCCGAAAGTCATGGCGGCGGATGAGATTAATCTCACTTACACGATGTACGATCGCCTCGTGTATGGCGGCGTAATGCCTGTCACGAAGACGCTTGTTCTTGAGTCCTTCCCTGAACTGCGCGCGGAACACTTTCTTGACCGCCGCGAATTGGGCGTGATTAATGTTGGCGGCGCAGGCGTTGTCACGGTGGACGGCGAAGAGTATGCGCTAGACTTCAAAGAAGCCCTCTATGTGGGGCGCGGCAAGAAGTCCGTCACCTTTAAGTCGCTGGACGCGAAAAACCCTGCGAAGTTCTATATCAATTCCGCGCCTGCCCATAAGGAGTATGTGACCCAGCGTATAACGAGCGACCAGAACTGCACTAAGCCTGGCTACACGATTGGCAACTACATTAAGGCGGGCAAGATGGAAGAATCGAATGACCGCGTCATAAATCAGCTCATCGTTGCCCCCGTCCTTACTAAAGTTACGGGTGGTGGCTGTTGCCAACTGCAAATGGGGCTTACGGAACTTAAACCCGGTAGCGTTTGGAACACGATGCCGCAACATGTCCATAGCCGCCGTATGGAAGCGTATTTCTACTTCAATGTCCCTCAGGGACAAGCCATCTGCCACCAAATGGGACGCCCCCAAGAACAGCGTCTCGTGTGGCTCCATAATGAACAGGCGATAACCGCGCCCGAGTGGAGTGTCCATTCTGCCGCGGGCACCTCGAATTACATGTTCATTTGGGGCATGGGCGGCGAGAACCTCGATTATGGCGATATGGATAAGATCCCCGTCGCCGAAATGCGCTAACCTTTCTAAACATAATAATCAATCTAATCATTAACTAAGGAGAACTTAAAATGATACTCGATCAATTCAAGTTGGATGGTAAAGTCGCCGTTGTCACAGGCGGTGGACGCGGCATTGGCCAAGCGTATGCGCTCGGTCTCGCCGAAGCAGGCGCGGATGTCGCCGTTGTGGATGTTATCCCTATGGATGAAACCATTGCCGCGATTAAGAAGCTCGGTCGCCGTGCGCTCGCCATTAAGGCGGATCTCTCCAAGGGCGAGAAGGAAGCCCCGAAACTTGTCGCCAAAATTGTGAAGGCACTTGGGCGACTCGATATCCTCGTCAATAACGCGGGCATTATCCGCCGCGAACCCTTTACGGAACATTCGGCGAAGAACTGGAATGATGTTATCGCGATTAATCTCTCAACGCCATTCTTCCTTTCGCAGGCGGCTGCGCGACAGATGATTAAGCAAGGTAAGGGCGGTAAGATCATCAATATCGCCTCTATGCTATCCTTCCAAGGCGGAATCCTTGTGCCTGGCTATGCCGCGTCAAAGGGCGGTATTAAGTCCCTCACTATGCTTATGGCGAACGAACTTTCGAAGGACGGAATCTGCGTAAACGCGATTGCGCCTGGCTATATCGCGACAGCCAACACCGCGCCCATCCGTGCGGATAAGAAGCGTAACAAGGCGATTCTAGATCGTATCCCTGCTGGACGCTGGGGTACGCCTGACGATTTGAAGGGCATTTGTGTCTTCCTTGCCTCGCCCGCGTCAGATTATATGACGGGCTACACCTACGCCTGCGACGGAGGCTGGCTCGCCCGCTAATCAATTTTTGTGGGGAGGCAGCAAACTCCCTTGTCCCGCTGCCTCCCCATTTTACCAATTTAAGACTAACAAAGAAAGGATAAATCATATGAAGAAGCAACTCTCATTCAAAGTAGTAGCTTGCCGTACACTAGTAGCGATAGGCTCTCTTTTCTTCGCGCAGTCCCTTCTCGCGGACTTTAAAGACACCTCCAATATGATTCATCGCTTTCTGATGGATCAAATTGGCGAAGACAATACAATTGCAGACACGGCTCCTGGGGGGGGGGGTATGTTGCTCTTGTGACGAATGGCGTAATTAACGCGAAAACCAATGCGAAATGTTTATCGGGTTTTACAAACACAACTAGTTTTGTTACTTCAACAAATGTTTATAGATCTTTGAGTTGGAATTGTGATTGGACATTTGTAACTTGGATTCGTAATCCAGACATGTCCAGTAGTATCGCGCATATTATTGCGCGAGGGGGTAGCCAAAAGAACGCCGAGAAATTGGATGGTGCGGGTAGCGATAATTCATGGCAAGTATGGATTACGCCTGAGGGAGCGATTGGTTTAGCGTTGCAGATGGCCAACGGCAAACAAATAGATAATTCAGCGGAGGGCGCGGTTAAGAAGCAGTTGGAATGGAAAGAAGATACCTGGTACCAAATCGCAGTTCTCTTTGAATATGACTTTTCGAATAATGTTTATACGAAATCGATAAAAGCCTATGTAACCGAAGAGGGGGCGACTTCATTAGGCGAGCCAGCCGCTTCTATTACTACGACGGTGGGCACAGGCCTTTTGTGGCATGAGTACTTAGGCCTTACATTAGGTGCCGCGCGAAAAGGGTACTATAGTAGTTTCTGCGAAGGGTATCTGAAGGGGGAAATGCGTGAGGCGACTTTATTTAAGCGACTTTTAACCATGGATGAATTACTCTACGATGTACAGACATTCTCGGTGCCATATTATGAGACGAAGGATTTCGCTAAGTTCTATTGGCAATTAGATGAGATGGGTAAGTGCCCAACGGCGGCGGACGCGACAGGTAATGGTTTTACTGGCACAACAGCTGGGAATGTAGAAGGTGGGCTTGAGGCACCTACTGGCACTTGTTATGGTGGATTTACTTCCATGAGTAGTAGTTTGTATACGACGCTTGATGGAGATTATCGAGGAGATAATGATGTTGTTATGTGGGTTAAGCGTCCTGAAGCTAAAGCTGGTTCAACTGCGATGTTGGCAGGGAATATGAATGGGTATGCGGAGGGGAAATCGCAACCTTGGCGTGTCTTTGTAACTGAGACGGGGGCAGTGGGTGTTTCTATGCAGTCATCTTATAAGGCTAAGTTAATAACAAGCGTGGGCGACCCCTATAATTGGGGTAAAGGTTGGCACCTCGTTCTTATTCGGATTGGACGCGCGACTCTTACGGTTAAAGATACTACAAAGACCGCCTCTTGCAGTCAAATTCGTGTCTATATAGCACCCGCCGTCAAAGAAAGTGAAGAGGGCGCGTTTACACTTGTAGCTCAGGCGGCTTTGCAAGAAGCCGAAAATACTAATATAGCGGCAGGAAAACAGATTGTATTTGGTGCGGCACCTAAAGGATATTATGGTGACAATTTCCCCGCGAGCTACTTAGGTTCAAAAGGGCGCATTGGCGAAGTTGCAATGTCCGTTAATAGTCGATTTGAGATGGACTATTTGAAAACAAAGCTTTCTGCCTATTATAGTCCAGAGTCAGGCTTCATGGTTTTAGTTAAATAAAAGGAAGAAAAACAAATGAAATTATTTCCTAAAGGTGCTCGCCTAGCTGGCGCTTTATTGCTCTTACTG
>CAVCAF010000080.1:0-11418 GCA_963600185.1 Azospirillum sp. 51_20
TATAACAAAACGGACAGTATTTGGCAAACGGGGCCTTTACTGGCTTCTACCATTTTCGTAGAGAACGGACATTATTATAGCAAACTGCGCGGTCGTTCTCTCGCTCATTGTCTGTTTGGCAGGGCTCTGAGAATATGGTATAATTATGTGCATGAAGACTGAGAAGATAGCGATTATCGAGGACGAGGCGGATATCCGCCGCGTGATTTCGCTTGCACTTAAAACGGCAGGCTACCGCAATATCGTTGAGGCGGATACAGGCGATACGGGGCTTGAGCTCGTGCGCCAGATGCGTCCCGATCTCGTATTGCTCGACCTGATGTTGCCGGGCATGGACGGTATAAGCGTCTGTCGGCGACTCCATGATGACCCCGACACGCGCAAGATTCCCGTCGTTATGTTGACGGCGAAAACGGGCGAGCACGATATCGTGGAGGGACTCGACGCGGGGGCTGTCGATTATGTGACGAAGCCTTTCTCGAAGGATATCCTCCTCGCCCGCATACGTGCCGCGCTTCGGCGTAATGAGGAGTCGCGTGCCGAGACGCTGACTTTTGATGGACTTGAGATGAACGACTTAAGCCATACCGTCGCGGTCAACGGCAAGCCCCTTGAGCTGACCCTAAGTGAATACCGCATCCTCGACCTGCTTATTCGCAACCGTGCCCGCGTCTATACCCGCTCGCATATCATTGATCGTATCTCAGACGGACAAAAGATAGTGACGGATCGCACAATCGATGTCCAAATGGTCAATCTTCGCCGCAAGTTAGGGGCTTGGGCAGACCATATCGAGACCGTCCGCGGCGTTGGTTATCGGTTGACCTAAGCACCCTTTCGTGAGAGCCGTTAGGGGAGGCTAATATGTCGCGCGGGCATAGAGTGCCGCGCGTTTGGGCTAGAAACACCGTCGCCGCGGCGTAAATCTCGCAAAATCCTAATGAAAGTGCGCCCAAAATATGCTATAATAAGAGGCAAGATGAGAAAAGTATCGGTAGATAAAGGTGTCACTTTCGGTGATGGACGGTTGACGTTCATTGCGGGACCCTGCGTTATTGAGTCGCGTGCTATGGCACTCGACTTAGCGCGGCGTTTATCGGCGATTGCCCGTGAACTGAAAGTCGGCTACATTTTTAAGGCGAGTTTTGACAAGGCGAACCGTACGAGCGTGGACTCGTTCCGGGGTCCTGGCATTGAGAAGGGGCTTGAGATACTTGCCGAGGTGCGGGGGAAGGTCGGCGTACCCGTCCTAACCGATGTGCATGAGCCGTGGCAATGTGCACGCGTCGCGGCAGTTTGTGATGTCCTTCAGATTCCCGCGTTCCTTGCGCGGCAGACCGATCTCGTCGTTGCCGCGGGTGAGACGGGCGCGGTTATTAATGTTAAAAAGGGACAGTTTATGGCGCCTGAGGATATGGCGCAGGTTATCCGTAAGATTGAATCCACGGGCAACAAGCGCATAGTCCTTTGCGAGCGCGGCAGTTCTTTTGGGTATCGTAATCTCGTTGCGGATATGCGCTCCTTGCCGATTATGCGGGAGCTGGGGTATCCCGTCGTGATGGACGCGACCCACGCGGTGCAGCGTCCAGGAGGTCTCGGCACAGGCTCGGGCGGCGATGGTAAATACGCGCCACTTCTAGCGCGTGCGGCAGTTGCCGTCGGGGTGGACGGCGTGTTCATGGAAACTCACCTCAACCCGAAAGTCGCTAAGTCGGACGCGGCAAACGCCATTAAGTTTTCCGAAATTAAGAAGCTTTGGCAGACGCTTCTCGCTATTCATGAGGTCGTGCATTCGAAGTGAGAAAGTTGACAGCGTTACTTCTGGCGGTTTTAGGCGGTGCCCTCGCGGTGCAAGCCTTTGATTCCGTTAATTGGCTCACGAAGGTGGCGATTTTCGAGCGCGAGGCGGAACGTTTGCGCTTTGAGCAAAACCGCTTGAGTAAACTTGTTAAAGACCCCGCGGAAAATGTGAGCGTCACGCTTGAGAAGCATGCGAATGGCGCGATTAAAACTGTGCTAGAGGCGAAGAAGGCGCAATTCTTCTTAGATATTGGGTTCGTCTGGGGTGAGGATGTTGTCGTCACCGAGTATAATTTGGACGGCTCTAAGCGCGGCTTTATTACGGCGCAAGATTGTTTCGTAGACCGTGAGACGAAAAGCGGCTGGGTAGAAGGGCGCATTCACGCCGTGTATGATAAGATGACGCTCGACGGTGAGAAGGTCTATTTCTCGTTTGAAGAGGAATATGTGCGCATCTTTAATGACGCGCAAATCACATCCGCGGGCATGAAGTTGAAAGAGGTGAAGTTGTGATAGAAGCCATTGTATTTTGTTTATTTGCCGCGGTGGCAGAACCTAGCCAAGTGGACGCGGTAGAAAAGACGCTGACGGAACTCGACGCGGAGACTCCCGCCGTTACGAATAGTGCCGCGACGGTTGAGGTTGAAAAGGCGGGCGACCAGGCGGTAAAGAAGGATAAAAAAGCCGACAAAGACCGCAAGGTTAAGATTACCTCGGTGCGTACCGACTATGATCGCCGCGAGGGTGTAATTATGTTCGACCGCAATGTATTCGTGGACGACCCCGAGTATAAGCTCCACGCCGATCGGGTTTATGTGTTTCTTGATGGCACGAATGACCTTAAGCGCATTGTCGCGATTGGCAATGTCGCCGTGACGAATGAATTGCGTTCGGGTACTTGCGCCAAGGCGACTTATTCAAAGGCAAGTTCCAAGCTCGTCATGTATTGGGATAGCGAAACGGGTAAACTCGCGCGGCTCGAGGATAATGGCAAGAAGCGCGGCGAATTGATGGGGCGCAAAATCACTTTCTGGACTGATACCGAACAGGTTGAAGTCGAGGGTTCACAAATAACAGTCGACGCGGACGGCACCGACAGCGCGAGCGCGGCAAAGAAGTTTTTAGGTAAATGATAGAGAACGACCTAGTTAGTAAAGCCATGAGCGAAATGGCGGCGGAGAAAATCGCCGCGAAGAAAGCTCCCGACCTCGTCGCGGAAAAGCTCGTGAAGATCTATGGCGATCGCACGGTCGTTAATGGGATGGATGTCGCCTGTTCATGCGGCGAAATCGTGGGCTTGCTCGGGCCAAACGGTGCGGGTAAGACGACCACCTTCTATATGATTGTCGGGCTCGTTAAGCCTGATGGCGGTAAAGTTTTGTTCCGCGGCGAAGATGTGACGCGCGACCCCGTCTTTAAGCGTGCGCGTAAGGGGCTCGGTTATTTGGCGCAGGAAGCGAGCATCTTTCGTAAGCTTTCCGTCTGGGAGAATGTCATGGCGATTTTGGAGACCTTGCCGCTCGATAAGAAGGCGCGTAAAGCGCGTGCGGAAGAGCTCCTTACGCCGTTCGACCTTATGAAAGTCGCCAAGCAACCCGCCTATACTCTGTCGGGTGGCGAGCGGCGTAAACTCGAGATTGCGCGCGCCCTTGTGCGTAACCCCGCGATATTGATGCTGGACGAACCCTTCGCGGGGGTGGATCCCTTAAGCGTCAATGAGATTCAGGATATTGTGCGGCGACTCGCTAAACAGGGGCTCGGTATTATCATTACCGATCACAATGTGCGCGAAACGCTCAGCGTCGTCGACCGCGCGTATATGGTTTATAACGGGAGGCTTCTAAAAGAGGGCACGGCGAATGTACTCGTCAATGATGAGGAAGTTCGTACGCGCTATCTGGGTGAGGCTTTCCATATGTGAAACAACAAAGATAAGGAGTCAAATCATGGCAATAGAAGTTACGATGAGACATAGCGATGTCCGAATTGAATCGCTAAAAGAATACGCCGAAGCGCGTATGGAAAAGCTTCAAAAGCGCTTCCCCAAAGTTACATCAATCAACATTGTAATTGATGTGGACGCGAAGAAGCGTATGTACATGTGCGAAGTTGTCGCCAATCGTTTAGGCGAGACGGCTGTTGGCGCGAAGGAGTTTTCCGAGAGCGGCAAGAGCGTAATTGACGCGGCGGCGGCGCGTGCTGAGCGGCAGCTCTTAAAGATGCGCGTGAAAGCGCGTAAGGGTAGCGTGCGTAAACAGCGCGCGGCTTCCGTTAAGAACGTCTAATCGCGGGTAATTGTATGCCCATAAATCCCGTCCAGAGCGTGCCCGAGGGTGCTAAAGTAACGGCGCAGGATCTGCTCCATGCCGATCCTGAGCGTTTGCGCCTAAGTGTCGTTGTGGGCGGGGATTGCGCGGGGCTAACAATAGAAGAAACCGTAATGAATCGTCCCGGGCTCGCCCTCACGGGCTTCTGGGAGGATTTCGCGCCTGGACGCGTCCAGCTCATAGGCAATGCCGAGCGTGCGTATTTGGCTTCTTTACCGCCAGAGATACGCGCGGCACGCTTCGGGGCACTCTTTGATCATGGGGCGCGCATTTGCGTCTTCACTAATGGTCATATGCCCGTCGAAGCCGAGAAGGAGCAAGCGCGGCAAAAGGGCGGCGTTATTTTGGCGACCCCCCACTTAACGCGTGACTTCGCCCGCGACGCAACTTTCGTACTAGAGGAACTCGCCGCACCGCGGCTTTCGCTCTATGGCACGATGGTTGAGGTGCGCGGACTCGGCGTTTTGTTGGAAGGTGCGCCTGGGCTCGGTAAGAGTGAAACGGCACTCGGGCTTATTAAGCGCGGGTGTGCTCTCGTCGCGGATGACTTAACATGCCTGCGAAAAGACGTTGCTACCAACTTAATTTTTGGTAGCGCGAGCGAGGCTACGGCGCGTTATATGGAAATCCGCGGCATTGGCATTATCCATGTACCGAGTATGTTTGGCGTGGATGCCGTAAGAGGCGAGAAGCGACTACATTTGGTGATTACGTTTAGACACCTAGAAGACATCCGTGAGGAAGTTGACCGCATTGGTCAGACCTGCCTTACGCGGAACATTCTCGGCGTTGAGATCCCCAATGTAATCATCCCTGTTTCTGAGGGACGCGACCTCGTCAATCTCGTGGAGACGGCGGTGCAACAGCAAAAGCTTATCTCGAGCGGCTATGACCCCGTCGAAGATCTCTCACAACGGCTTAAGAATCGCGCCGAAAAGCGTGTCGCGGCAGTCGAGTAGTTAATTATAAGGAGTAGGAACCATGGCAGAACAAGGTAAAATCGTACGGGAGTTTAAACTCCTTAATAAATATGGGATGCATGTGCGCCCCGCTGGACTTTTCGCGAAAACCGCGAGCCGTTATGACGCGGATATTATGGTTGAGAAAGAAGGTACCGTGGTTTCGGGCAAGTCAATTATGGCGCTTATGACGCTAGAGGCGACTTGTGGGTGTGTATTAAAGGTCATCGCTTCGGGTCCGCAGGCCGAGGAGGCGTTGGACGAACTAGGCGCACTCGTCGCCCGCAAGTTCGACATCCCTGATGAGCAATAACGAACAGCAAACTTTCGCAGGTATCGCGACGGCACGCGGCTACGCGGTAGGACCTGTATTTATTTATCGTGACGCGGGCGAGTTGCCCGTACCAGAGTATTTAATCGACGCGTCCAAGGTGGACGCAGAAATGACGCGTCTAACCCGTGCACGGATGGACGCGATGCGCGATCTAGAGGGACTCATCTCCGTTTTAAAGGAGCGCACGGGCAAAGAAGATGTAAAAGTATTTGAGTGTCATCTAATGATTCTAGAGGATGACATGCTCTGTGAGGAAACCGCGGGCTATATCCATAATGAGCATTTGAATGCCGAGGCGGCGGTGCGCAAAACGGCGAATCATGCGCGGGCACAGTTCGCGCGGATGAATGACCCCTACTTCCGTGAACGCGTCCGTGATTTGGACGATGTAGAGCGGCGTTTGCAAGAAGCACTCGCGGGCTTCTCTAAGAATACAAAACTTGATTTAAAGACCCCTTGCATTATTGTTGCGGATGACCTTACGCCGTCCGAGACGATACAATTGCCGCGGGAACTCGTGCTAGGGTTTGCCCTGAATAAGGGTTCCATGACGAGCCATGTCGCCTTGCTCGCGCGATCTCTCGCGATACCTTCCGTTTGTGGACTAGGCGATATTACGGCGCGTGTAAAGCCAGGCGAGACGCTCCTTCTTGACGGAACGAATGGCGCGGTAACGCTACATCCGACGGACGAGACCTGCAAGAAGTTTGAATCTCTCATTGCGCGGCAAAAGGCACTCGTGCAAGAAACGGGCAAGCGTCGCCGCCCAGGCACTTTAAAGGATGGCGAGGGCGTCGCTATTCAGGCGAATATCCAGCGCGGCGCTGATTTGAGTGCGCTCGCGAAGTTTGGTGCTCAAGGGGTTGGACTTTATCGAAGCGAGTATCTTTGGCTTGATCGCGAACTTGAGCCTACCGAAGAAGAGCAGTTTGAGGCGTATCGCACCGTTATTGCGCAAGTAAAGAATCTGGGCGAGGGCGCTTCTACGACAATACGCATGCTCGACATTGGCGGCGATAAACTCGTGAAAGGCATTTCGGCGAAGGAATTGAATCCCTTCCTAGGCAATCGCTCCACGCGTTATTTACTGCGGAATCCTGCGACGCATAAGACGCAATTGCGGGCGGTTTTGCGGGCTTCGGCGTATGGGGCAACGAAGATTATGTACCCGATGATCTCGTGCCTAGAAGAAATGCAGGCGGTTTTGCGTGTCGTCGATAGCGTTAAGCGTGAGCTTACGGATGAAAACATTGCCTTTGATAGCCACGTCCCCATTGGCGCGATGATAGAAGTGCCCAGTGCCGCGCTTATAGCGGAAGATTTAGCCGCGATTTGCGACTTCTTTTCGCTTGGTACAAATGACCTCATACAATACACCATGGCGGCAGATCGCGGCAATGAATCAGTCGCCCACCTTTACCAGCCTTTTAACCCCGCCGTCACGAAACTTGTTATGATGACGATAGAAGCCGCGCATAAGCGGGGCATTCCCGTGAGTGTCTGCGGCGAAAGCGCGTCCGATCCTGTCGCGGGAATCTTCTGGGCAGCACTTGGAGTGCAAACGCTCTCGATGAGCGCGACCTATATTCCGCCAATTTCTTGTGCACTCGCGCAATTGACGCGGGCGGACTTAGCGGAATATGCGCGTGTACCCTTTTCGCTTCATGAAGGGGCTACGGGGGCGGAAATTGCCGAGGCGTGTCACGCGTGGCTCGCCAATAAGGTGCCCGATTTTGAGGATGTCCTACTGTGATTACACTCCCCGAGGTGGTTATTGAGGATGTTGCCGCGGTTCTTGGCGAGGTGGTTGTGGATAATGCCGCACTGGTTGAGGAACGGCAACTCGCTACGACAGGCTTTCGTTCGCGGCGGATTGTAAAGGAAGGGACGCGCCTTTTTGATTTGTGCCTGGGCGCGGCGAAGAAGATAGATACTTCTAATGTGGCGGGGGTAATTTCCGCAACTTTCTCAAATGAAAAGCGCTTCCCCGCCTTGTCGGTTCAATTAGTTTCCGCGCTTGGACTCGCCCCAGAGACACTCGCCTTTGATTTGCAGATGGCGTGTAGTGCATATCCTTACGCGATTTTCTTGGCGGCGGAAATTGCCGCGGCGCAAAAGAAGTCCGTCCTCGTTGTCCATGGTGATATTCAATCGCGCTTAATGGAGAAAGAGGATAAGGCGACGAGCTTCCTTTTTTCGGACGCGGCAACAGCGACGCTTGTCTCGGCGAATACGGCGGCGACTTCACACTTCGCCGCGCTTTCCAAAGCTTCGGACGCGCTATCGTGTGCCGCGGCAGGGACGATTCGTATGGATGGCTTCAAGGTCTTTTCTTTTGTAGCGCAAGATGTCCTCGCTATGCTCAAGCAATTTTCTGCCGCGGACTACGATGTGTTCGTTCCTCACCAAGCCAATTTGTATATGGTGCGGCAATTAGCGAAGGCGCTGGGTGCGAAGGAGACGCTGATTTCGGACGGCTCATGGGCGAATCCTGGCGGCTGTTCGATTCCCCTTATGCTCAGTGAGAAAAGAGACGCGATTGCGGGCAAAAGGGCACTTTTGGCTGGGTTTGGCGCGGGACTGAGTGCCGCGGCGCTAACCGTGCGCCTCGCATTAAAAAATGCGCCGTCCTATTCCTTCCAGCCCACGGATATGGTATAATAGTAAGTATGTCTGAGAAGATAGCAGTTTATCCGGGGACATTTGACCCCATGACGAAAGGTCATTTTGACCTTATCGTGCGTGCCGCGAAACTATTTGATAAGATAGTTGTCGCGGTTGCGGCTACGAGTACGAAGAAATATGCGCTATTCCCAGCGGAAGAACGCATGGCGATGATTAAGGAAGATGCGGCGGCGGCGGGGCTTACGAATGTTGAGGTTAAGAAGCTGGAAGGGCTTCTCGTTGATTTTTGTCGTGCTGAGGGTGCGCGTGTCGTCCTGCGTGGCGTGAGGGCTTATAGCGACTTTGAATATGAATCGCAACTCGCCTTTACCAATCGTCGTCTCTCGGGTGAACTAGAGACGCTCTTCTTAATGCCAAGTGCTCAACTCGCGTATGTAACCGCCTCGACGGTGCGTGAGCTTGTGAGTTTTGGTGGCGATACAGCGCCCTTCGTGACGCCCGCCGTGGAGCGCCGCCTGGAGGCTAAGCGGGCGGAGCGCAGGGGGGCTCAGCCATGAAGTGCCGCGTTGCCCCTCATGTCGTAGACTTACCCAAAAGCGGAATTCGTAAGTTCTTTGATATTGTTGCCCAATCGAAGGATGTTATTTCGCTTGGCGTTGGCGAGCCTGACTTTGATACGCCTTGGCATATTTCGCGCGCGGCGGAGACTTGCCTAGAAAATGGTGGTACGCACTATACCTCCAACCTCGGCACGCCCGAACTGCGACAGGCAATTGCTAACTATCTCGCGCGGCGGTTTGGGGCTACCTTTGATTGGCAGAAGGAAGTTCTTGTCACTGTGGGTGTTTCGGAAGCGATTGACCTCGCGATTCGCGCAATCTGCTCCCCAGGCGATGAAGTTCTTTACCATGAGCCATGTTTTGTGAGCTATGGTCCCACGATTCGCCTCGCGCATGGCGTCCCCGTCGTCGTTGAAACGCGTGCGGAAGACGCGTTTCGCCTTACCGTTGATGCACTTGAGAAGAAGGTAACGCCGCGGACGAAGGCGCTTCTCATTAACTTCCCCTGCAACCCAACAGGGGCGACGCTGATTAAGTCGGACTACCTAGACATCCTCAAGTTCTGCGAGAAGCATGACATAATTTTGCTCGTGGATGAGGTCTATAGCGAGCTTAATTACGAGATTAAGGCGGGCGAGCAACTGCGCTCGTTCACGTCCTTCCCCGAATATCGCGACAGAGTTATTTTGCTTAATGGCTTTTCGAAGTCGTGGGCTATGACGGGCTACCGTCTCGGATACGCCTGTGGAGCGGGGGACATTATAGACGCGATGATGAAGATACATCAGTACGGCATAATGTGCGCCCCAACGCTCGCGCAAGCCGCGGGTGTGGAAGCGATGAACTTCGGCGACGCGGATGTCGCGCATATGCGCGAGGAATATAAGAAGCGCCGCGATTATCTCGTGCCTGCGCTTAATGCGCTGGGGCTTAAGACGCTTATGCCTAAAGGGGCGTTTTACCTTTTCCCTGACATTCGCTCGACGGGGCTTACGAGCGATGATTTCGCGATGAAGCTTCTAAAGGAGCACGGTGTCGCCTGCGTGCCAGGCGAAGCCTTCGGCGAAAGTGGGCGCGGCTATGTGCGCATAAGCTACGCGACGAGCCTTGAGAAACTCAAAATGGCGATGACGCGGATAGGCGAAATGCTGGGACGCTAAAAAAGATGCTTGCATTCTTACGCCACAATTGGTAAAATATTTGTATCGTAATCCTAAACCAAAGAGGTGACATATCGCACAGTTCACTCGTGTAAACTTCAAGATTCGCGTACCACAAGTCCGCGTTCTTGATACTAATGGCAACATGCTCGGCGTTATGCAAACGCGCGATGCACAGCACTTGGCCGATTCGCGTGGTCTTGACTTAGTCGAAATTACGCCGAACGCCGTGCCCCCCGTATGTAAGATTATGGACTACGGGAAGTTCAAGTACGAGGAGTCAATTCGCGCGAAACAGGCGCGTAAGGCTCAGAAGGTTCAGAAGGTAAAGGAAGTTAAGTTCCATCCGGGTACGGATACGAACGACTTCAATTACAAGCTGAACCAGATCCGCGGCTTCATTAAAGAAGGGTGCAAGGTTAAGTTAACCCTGCAATATCGCGGCAGAGAGAATGCGCACCGCGAATTGGGTGAGGATGTCATTAACCGCGTACTTGAGGAACTAAAGAGCGAGTGCTTTATTGAGCAAGCTCCTAAGACGCTCGGACGCATCCTCGGCGCACTCATTGGACCGCCGCGCAAAAACGCCACGAAACAGCCGCGCCCAGCTGAACAGCCGAAGAAGGACGGCGCGATTCATATCTCAGTTAAGTAAGGCGCACAATGGGCAAGTTCAGGTTGAGGGGACAGAAGCGGAGAAATCGCGAAGCGCGGACGGATGAAGTACCGCTTCGCGCGTTTTTCCCTAATTTGATTACGGCGACAGCGGCGTGCGCGGGGATAACTTCCATTTCGCTCGCGAGTGAGGGACGCTTCGTGTCCGCGATTTATGCGCTGATAATTGCCTGTATTTGCGATGGGGTAGACGGACGCGTCGCGCGGCTTTTGCACGCGAGTTCACGTATGGGTGTGGAGCTTGATTCGCTCGCGGACTTTGTGAACTTTGGTGTCGCGCCCGCGATGTTTATGTACTTCTGGCTCACGGGTGGACCCTTGCACATGGTCGGCGGCGAAGCGGTTGCCCCGCGCGTCATCCGTTTTGTGCTCGGCGCGTCACTTTTCTACGCGATGTGTGATTGCTTTCGTCTCGCGCGCTTTAATACCATGGTCGAACAGCCAACAAAACCGTATTGGAAGCATTTCTTTACGGGCGTCCCCGCGCCAGGCGGATGTTGGATGGTTCTAACCCCGCCTATTCTTTCCATCGCACTAGATGCGCAGGCGAATTATCCCGCCTTGCAGAGCTTTCTGCAAAGTCCCGCGTTTGGTATCTTTATGCTCCTTTTTGTGGGGGCACTGATGGCTTCGCGTCTGCCAACAATTTCCCTCAAGGCGATACATATTCACGGACGCGCCCAAACGCGGCTTTTCGTGACTGTCGCGCTCTTCATTATCGCGCTTCTGTTTACCGATCATATGCTCGCGATTGGAATCGCTGGTATTGTTTATATATTTACAGTACCCATTACGAGCATAATTTTCTTGCGTCTGCGTAAGAAGTACGAATCCGCGGCACTTCGCCACGAAGTTTAGCTTTTAATTCAATTGTCAAAGATCAAAGTGGTGCCGTCCGTTAGACGACGGTGGCGCCGATGCCGGAGCCGAAGATTGAGCACCCCGAGAGCGCTCCGCCCGCGGCACCTGCTACAAATG
>CAVCAF010000081.1:0-11259 GCA_963600185.1 Azospirillum sp. 51_20
AAAGTAAAACAAGCGGCGCGTATTGCCGCTGAGCTAGAAAGTATTAGGAGCTAATGTTGCTTTTTAGCTCTGGGCAGATGCTCGTAGAATCGGGGTTTACCCATGCGTAAGGGAATGTGCGGCATTTATCAGGTTTCACACTATGAATGCGACAACGATTGTTTTCATCAAGCCAGACGCATGAATCATCCGCACGACTTTTTAAGATGAGTCCCTTCCGATCTGGGGCGAGATCCGTCTCCCGCGCAATAAAGTCCGTCTCAGACATCCCAAGAAACGCGGCAATGCGTGCAATTTCCGTTTCTGAAACACGGACAATTCCATTCTTTATGCGACAACACGCGCCACATCCGCGGCATTTGAAGGACTTCATCTCTTGCCTTTATAGAGGTAGCAATCGGGCGAATGGGAATAGATTGCGCCAATGGCTTGCAAATAGGAATAGATGATAGTCGTCCCAACGAACTTCATGCCGCGACGCTTGAGATCCTTAGAAAGGGCATCCGATAAGGCGGAGCGGGTCTTGTCCGTCTCATAGACCACCTTGCCGAGAGTGAAAGTCTTTAGATACTTATCAAAGCTACCGAACGCCTGTTGTATTTCACGGAACACCCGCGCATTCACGACGGACGCGGCGATTTTCGCCCGATTGCGCACAATTGCCGCGTTATTTAAGAGCGCGGAAATCTTCTTCTCGGAATAGTTCGCTACTTTCGCGCAATCAAAGTTATCGAACGCCTGCCGAAACGCCGTGCGCTTATTAAGGATGCATTCCCAGCTAAGCCCCGCCTGAAAGCCTTCCAGAATCAACAACTCAAAAAGTGCCGCGTCCGTATGCTGAGGGCGTCCCCACTCCTTATCGTGATAAGCGACATAGAGTGGGTTCTTGAGATTGCACCAGCTACAGCGCGTCTTCGTCGCCATCCGTCTTAAACGCGTGAACGCAGATAAGCGGAATACGCGCGATAGGTCTGCCACGCGTCAAACTTAGACGCGAGTTCCCATGGCGCGTGCATATTCAGGAGGGGCGTACCCATATCGAGCACCTTCATGCCGAAGCGCGCCATGAACTGCGCGATTGTCCCGCCACCGCCTTTTTCCATCTTACCCAGCTCCGCCATCTGCCAAACGACATCGCCCTCGTCCATAATGCGGCGGATAGTCGCGATGAACTCGGGTGAGCAGTCGCTCGCCCCGCCTTTGGAAGTTCCGCCCGTGTACTTAGAAGCGGCAGGTCCCTTATGAAACTTCGCAGCATTGCCCGTCGAGTCCACATCAGGGAAGTGCGGGTCGGCAACCGCCGTCACGTCCGCCGAAAGCATGGAACTCTTCTCCAGCGCACGGCGAACATGGATGTCTTTCGCGTTCTTCTCCTGCCGCTCTATCAGTTCCGCAACGGTATTTTCAAAGAAGCTGGAAGTCATACCCGTCGAGCCAACCGAGCCAATCTCTTCCTTGTCGCACATGAGAATTGCCGCGGTCTGTGCGGGGACTTCATCCGCCGCGTCCAAAAGTGCCTGGAGTCCCGCAAAGGAGCAGACGCGATCATCGTGTCCGTACCCCGCAATAAGCGCACGGTCAAAACCGACTTCCCGCGGCATTCCCGCAGGGACAATCTCAAGTTCCGCGCTCAAAAGATCTTCTTCCGTCACCTTGTAGGTCTTCTTGAGGTGAGCGATGAGACCCGCTTTATCCGCCTTCTCTTCATCCGCCTTAGAATCTTTCGCATAAGTCGTCCACGCGAGCACATCAAGATCTTCGGCAGGAAAGAACTCGTCGCGCGTCTTTTTCGCCTGGTCATAGCCGAGGTGCGGCAAAATATCGCTAATCATGAAGACGGGGTCGTCCGGCTTGTCGCCCACTTCGATTTGCACCTTCGTGCCGTCCTTGCGCACGATTGTCCCATAAAGCGCGAGAGGCAGTACCAGCCATTGATACTTCTTAATGCCGCCGTAAATGTGGCAATCGAAGTAAACATAGCCGCCCTTCTCATAAAGCGGACGCGGTTTCAGGTCAAGCCGAGGGGCGTCCGTATGCCCACCCACGATTTTGAGTCCCGCCGCGGCAATGGGTTCGCTACCAATGACAGCCGCCATAAGCGTACGATCTTCATAGCCACGGAACACCTTGTCACCTTTCTTGAGCGTCTTAAATGTATCCAGTTCCTTAAAGCCTGCCTTCTTCAAAAGACGGATACTTTCCGCATAACTGCGCCGCTCGGTCTTCGCTATGCCCAAGTAACGCATATACTCCGCACAATAATCTTCTAACGGACGATAATTAATCTTTTTCATCTTAATTCCTTTATTTAAGTTAAGCCTTAGCAAACGCGGCGGTTTGCGGCGAGGGAAACGAGAACGGCAACGAGGAGTAGCCCCACGCCCGCCATGAGAAACGGAACAAACTTCTCATCCCACCGATCCCAGACATCCACATCAAGAGCCGTCGTCTCTAGTTTATCAATCTCCTCCAAAGCCGAGGCGAGTGCGTCGCGATCATTAACGGCGAAATAGCGTCCGCCCGTCTTTTTCGCAATGGACTTAAGTTGCCTCTCGTCAAAGGTCGTGTCGGCATAAGCAATCGTCGGGCGACCAAAGAAGTCCCGCGAGAAGAACGGCGTGCGTGAAGACTTCGTGCCAATACCAATCGCATAGACACGGATGCCGAGTTTTTCCGCGGCACTCGCCGCTTCCTCGGGCGTCACGGCACCCGTATTGCTAACGCCGTCCGACAAAAGGATGACGACTTTGGACTTCGGCTTCGCGTCCTTCAAGCGCAAAATGGCGAGGGAGAGTCCGTCCCCGAGTGCCGTCATCTGTTCGTCTTGGGCAATGGCGTTGCCCTTCGCGTCAAAGGCAACGGACGGCACTTCCACGCCCTTAAGGACATTGTCGAGCGCGGCATGGTCCGCCGTAAGCGGTGCACGCGTCGCAGCGTAGCCACCGAATGTGACGAGTCCAATCAGGTCATCGGGACGCTTATCCACGAACTCCACAAAAAGCTTCTTCACTATCGCGAGGCGCGTCGTCTCTTTCGAGGGCTGTTTGCCGCGAGGAGTGAGATCAAGGGCTTCCATAGAGCCCGAAACATCCAAGGTCATCGTAATCGCAATCGCGTCCACTTGCTGAGAGCGATGGGCGAGGGGAATGCGCGGACGCGCCGCGGCAATTACTAAAAGCGCAAGCCCCGCGAGAAGAACATAAGGGATGTGCTCGGCGACCCACGCGCGCCACCCACCCGAAGTCCGTGGCAAGCGCGCGAAAGCAGAAAACTTAACGCCGCCGCGTTTGCGTCGCCTTAAGAGTCGCCATGCGGCGAAGGCGAGCGGCAACGCGAGAAGGAATGCGCTCGGCGCGGCAAAGTTCATCATCATTTCGCCCCTCCTTCTTTCGCCACGGCGGCGGAGTCCGTCTTGAGGTAGGTGCGTGCCGATGTCGTCGCTTCATCCGCCATTTCAGGTGTCGCTTTCACCCCCGCGAACTTCACGAGGTCGGCGGCTTCTAAAAATTGTTGCAGGTTCTCTAGCCGCGTGGAACTTTGCGTGCCGCGCTTCTTTAGTTCTTCAAAGAACTCTTGCGTCGTTAAATGGGGCGCACGGATTCCGTATTGCCGCTGGACATACCGCCTTACAACCATCGTGAGCTCCACATAAAAGTCCTTATAGCGTCCCCTTCCAGGCAAGCCCTTCTTAAGGAGGCGCTCGAGTTCCACCCACGCGCGTTCAATAGGACTCATACGATGTTCCTTCACGCGCCGCGCAAGAGAACGAATCGCCCAAACGATGAGCCCCCCGAGTAGGATGACCCCGAGTGCTCCAAGGGCAATCTTACCAACGAGCTTCCAAGAAAGCGGTGGCAGCACTTTTTGGGGATTAAGTTCATAGTCGCCCTCAACGGCTGGACGCGCCGCGGGGGCTTCGAAACGAATAGGCCCCGTCCAATAATTGCCCACGACAAACGGCGCGACTTTATAGGCGGGGACGACAGGTTCGGGCAGGAGCTTCCAATTAACAACCTGCGTCTTAGTTCCGGCCGCGTCAATCGTCGGCTCATCCGCGTAATCCTCAGCAAGCGAAAAGCCCCGCATGCGTGGTCGCAAATCGGGTGGGTCAATCTGAAGACCCTTCGCCGTCTTAAGCGTAAGCGTTAGGTAGGTACTCACGCCTAGGTCAATTTGGGCGCTAGGCGACTCAACCGTAAGCGCGATGCCGTCTTTGTGGAAGTCGAGTAGCACTACTGCCAAAAGAAGAATATTCCACATCGCTTTTAACGCTTACGCGCCCTCCGTTTAAACAAGGCTCGGATGTCGTTAATATAGGGACGGTCCGTCGACAAATCGACACGATCCACACCCGCTTTCGCGAGCGTGCGCACCAAAAGTTCACGATCTGCCGCGGCACGCGCAGCAAATGCGGCGCGGATAGCGTGATTAGACGTATCCACCGCGGCAATTTCGCCCGTCTCAGGATCTTCCAACTCAATTAACCCCGCTTTCGGTAAGTCGCTCTCGGTTGGGTCCGCAATTGTCGCGCAAATCACATCATGACGATGCGCCGTTATCCGCAAGGTCTTCGCGTAGTCCAGCCCCGTCATAAAATCGCTCACGAGAAAGACGACCGCGCGGCGTTTGCAAACACGATTCAGAAAGGCGAGTGCGCCCTCAATATCCGTGCCGCCTTCAGCCGTTTCACCCGCAGCAAGAACTTCACGCGCGAGACGCAACACGCTATCGCGTCCCTTGCGCGGCGGCAAGTATTTAACTATGTGATCCGAGAAAAGAACAAGTCCTACTTTATCTTGGTTGCGGATAGCCGTCAGCGCTAAGAGTGCCGAGGCTTCCGCCGCAAGTTCCGCTTTTGTGCGTGCGCCACTCCCGTAGTTCTGGGAGCCCGACACATCCACGGCAAAAAGAATCGTTAGCTCACGCTCTTCGGAATATCGCTTAATATAAGGAGCGCCCGTGCGTGCCGTGACATTCCAGTCAATTGCGCGCACATCATCCCCGAAGGCATAGGGACGCACCTCCTCGAACTCAACGCCCTGCCCTTTAAAAGAGGTGTGGTAGTCGCCGCTGAGCTCGTCATCCACAAGGCGCTTAGTGAGGACGCGTATGCGCCCCACTTTCGCCATCAACTCTTTAACATCTTGAACCATAATTATGGCACTGGTACTTCGTTAAGGATCTTGTCGATAATCGCGTCGCTCGTGAGTTCCTCGGCTTCCGCTTCATAGGTAAGCAGAATGCGGTGGCGCAATACATCGTGGGCGACTTCCTTTACATCCTGTGGGGTCGCGTAAGATCTACCATGCATAAGCGCATTGCCGCGCGCGGCGAGATTCAAGGCGAGCGTCGCACGTGGCGAAGCTCCATTTTGGATACTCGCGCTCTTCTCACGCGTCTTAAAGATTATGTCGAGAATGTAGTCGCCGACTTTCTCGTCGCAATAAACTTGCTCAAGTGCCGCGCGCAAAGTCGCGATATCTTCACGCGTGCAAACCGTTTCCACTTGGGGCTTCTCGGTGTTCTCGGCGAAGCGTTGCATAATGCGCCGCTCATCCTCCTTCGAAGGTGTTTCAACGAGGCACTTAAACATAAAGCGGTCTACCTGCGCTTCGGGTAGCGGGTAGGTGCCCTCCTGCTCAATAGGGTTCTGAGTCGCGAGAACAAGGAACGGGACAGGCAACGCACAAGTCTCTTCGCCAATCGTCACCTGCCGCTCTTGCATCGCTTCTAGTAGCGCGGACTGCACCTTCGCAGGCGCACGGTTAATTTCATCCGCCAAGAGTAGATTCGTGAAGACGGGACCTTTCTTCGGGGTGAACTCGCCCGTCTTAGGCGAATAGATAAGCGTACCTGTGACATCGGCAGGCAGAAGGTCAGGCGTAAATGAAATGCGCTTAAAGTCGAGACCCAGCACCTTCGCGAGGGTATTACAAGCAAGCGTCTTCGCAAGTCCTGGCACACCCTCGAGCAAGATGTGTCCGTTTGTAATTAAGGCGAGAATGAGGCGGTCGATGAGCTTTTCTTGCCCCACAATAACTTTACCAACCTCAGCACGAATGCGTCCGACGAGTTCCTTTTGTGCCGCGATACGGGCATTGGCTTCTTTTAAGTCCATTTTTGGAGTTCTCCTTTATTAGTTATTAGTTGTTTAGAAATGTTTTCACGCGCGAGAGGCCACGGCTTTGTGCGAATGAAGCTAATCGCCATTGTTAAACGCAACCGCTCACGCGCCACATCGCCTTCCTCTTCTTGGGCTGGCAATGCGCCACGCTTGCGCGTCAAATAAGCGACCCAAAGACTACGGATGTAACCCCTTACCATCTCAAGCGCACTAAGTCCACACGCTTCGCCGCGGGGTCCCTCAGAAAGTGCCGCGTCGAACCAGCTGCGCTTACGCGGGGCAAGTCCCTTCACATAATCCGCGAGGGTGTCGCCCTCTCCTTCGGAAGCAGTTGTCTCAAGCCACCGTCCATAGACACCTTGCGAGAGTTCATGGCTGAAGACATAGGGCGGCAATAATTCCTTAACTTCCTGTGCAACTTCAGGCGCGGACTCACTCGCGAGCAAAAAACCAAGAAATGCCTTCTCAACGGGCGGGGGCGGCACGACTTCCACCGCGTCCTCGCCTTCATTAACGGACTCTTCTTCTGAGGCGGCTACTTCCGCTTCCTCCGCGGCACTTGTGGGGGCGGGCGTAGTCTCTTCTGCCACAAGCTTCTTAAAACGCGTCTGCCGCGAACGATTCGCCATCTCAGCTTGCGCAAGGTCATCCGTAAGTGCCGCGGTGGGCACATGTAAAAGCTTTGCCGCCTCACCCGTAAGACTCGCCTTAAGGACGGATGATGCACAGGCGGCGAGCGTCTCAATTAGACCTTTTGAAATGCGCGACACCGCGTCAATCGTATCCGGATTCTTCTCGGCTAAACGCGCGGCACGATATTGAAACGCAACAATGGACTGCGCGGAATCGAGTAGCGACTGAAATGCCGCCGCACCCTTCGTGCGTAAATACGAGTCGGGGTCATCGCCATCGGGTAAACTCACCGTCCGCACAGGTATCCCCGCCGCGAGGAAAAGCCGCGCGGTGCGGATGGTTGCCTTATGTCCCGCCGCGTCATCATCAAAAACGAGCACGACTGAATCGGCGACTGTCTTAAGTAACTTTACATGCTCCTCAGTGAATGCCGTTCCCTGCGAGGCGACGGCAATCGGGAAGCCGCTAATGTGCAGGCGAATCGTATCTATCTGCCCCTCGCAAACAATCGCCTCGCGATGGGGGGACTTAGCAATATTCGCCGCGGCTTTCTCAAAGGCAAAAAGGACATGCGACTTCTTGAAGATTAAAGTCTCAGGCGAATTAACATACTTGCCCGCGTTCTTCTTCTCTACGAGTTGGCGTCCAGAAAAGGCGACAACGCGTCCGCCTTTATCCTTTATCGTGAACATTAACCGCCCAGCGAAGCGGTGATAGCCACGATCACTAGGCGATTCGCCGCGGCGGATGACCCCCGCGGACTCAAGTTCCTCGGGCGTGTAGCCCGCCTTCTCTGCCCACGCGAGGAGCGCGGACATTCCCGTAGGCGCGTAGCCAATAACAAAGTCCTCGCAGACCTTTCGCCCCAGCGCACGCTTTTGCAAATACTGCCGCGCAGACTCCGCCTCTTTCATCTCTAAGAGGCAGTGATGATAGAATTGCGCAAGCTCACCCATCAGCGCATAGAGCCTCTTGCGCTTACCTTCTTCTGGATCGGCTTTTCTTTCCTCGAGCTTAATGCCACATTGTTCGGCAAGTTTCTTCACCGCGTCAACAAATGTGGCACCTTCTATCTTTTGGACAAACTTAATCGCGTCGCCCGACTCACCACAGCCAAAGCAATGGTAAAACCCTTTGACGCGATCAATGACGAAACTCGGTGTTTTCTCGTTATGGAACGGACAGCACGCTTTCAGCGTCGACCCCGCGTGCTTAACTTGCACGCCGTACGAAGCAACTAAGTCCGCGAGATCTACCCGCGCCTTAATTTCCTCGAGCGTCGCCTCTGGAATGTTTACCGCCATACCGAAAACGCCGCGCTTGATTAGAACGGCATATCGTCAATGACTTCGCCACCCGCCGACTCAGCAAAGTCAGGTTCCGCAGGCGTAGGGATAGGTTCCGTAGAACCGCCGTCGCTATTCAGAATCTCAAGATTAAGCCCCGTCAAATCCGTGAAGTACTTAACCTGCCCTTGCGGGTTCGTCCATTCGCGTCCGTCAATCGCGAACCGAATCTTCACGCGTTGCTTTTCTTGCACTTTCTCTAATACGCTCGCCGCATCTTTCTTGAAGGTAAAAGCAATATGATTGGGCCACTTGGTCTCAGTGCCCACATCGTCCGTCAGAACAATGTCGCGCTTAGAAAATCCGCTTGTGAAGGTCTGGGTCGGGAGAATCTTCTCGACCACACCTGTATACTCATAAATAGCTGCCATTTTTGTAGACTCCTATACATTTAAAACACACCTATTATACCAAAAATGCCCTCATTGTGGTAGCCCCAGAACGAAGGACAAGTTCTCAGGGTAAAACTAACTCACACTGTTTGCGTATACAAGAGAGTATTCTTTCATAAACAGACGCGCCGCGTGTCTCGGACAATCCCGATTTAACACGCTCAGCCGTCTTAAGAATCTGTTTGGCCTGAAGATCTAAGCGCTTTAAAACGAACTCAGGACGTACGCCTAACTCATGCGCCATCAACACAAAACGCTCGCGCGACACCTCCTCAAAAGACCATGCGCCGCCAATTGCCATTGCATTCACACGCGCAAGCCCTTTATAGATCGCCGTACACATAACATCATAAATTGGTGCCAGTCGCCGACCTTTCTGTCCATACAATAATACGGACGAGTTTTTAGCGTGCGCATCTGCATTCCCCATTAGGAAGTTAAATATTACACGATCAATAAAGGCGATTCTATCCTTTAAAGGCAGGTTCATCTGTTGCATAGCGTGCCAGCATCTTGCAATAGAAGGTCCGCCCTCATTTTCGTATTTCAGTTCCCCTGATATGCCGCAAATCTGGCAAAAATCCTCTTGATGTATGCGGCAGATCTTTCCAGCTAGCATTTCGCGATCAAATCGCTCCGTAACATAATAGTCTTCATCTCCTATCCGCATAAGTTGGCAAGGCGCTGTTTGAAGGTTTAGTGCACGCGCAAGCGACATTGAGAAAAATTCGTTATATACCGAATCGGGATATCCCTTCGCCGCGGGTTTTATGATGTGCGTAGACGGCGCACCAAACAAAGGTAAACCAATATGTCCATCTTTTATACATGCAATTAGTTTATTCTGCGCACCCGCGCCCGAAATGCGAAAGCCCTCTATGCCAGCAACAAACAAGGGGCGCTTCTTAAGCGCACGCATAACTTGCACGGCTTCCTCTTGTGAAAGCATCTTAACTTGTGCGCGTGAATAATCTGGCGTGGCATCCTCAGACCAAAGCGAAATAGCTCCCGCACAATCACCCCCCAATGCCTGAAGAAAGCCGAATATGTTATGCCGCGATAAATGCAAAATAGGACCAAGCCTACGACGCACCTCATCCGGTGGCAAAAGATTCTCAAAAAAGACCGATGTTTCACGAATACCAAAAGGCTCTCGTTGTAAGGGCAAGGAGAAAGAAAGCGCAGTAGCCTGAGGCGTATTCAAATAGGATTCGTCATAAACAAAGTGCATTTCATTATGGTGAGCCTTATATTCAAGACGACCAACTTGGACATCGCGCATATAAACGAGTAATACACTATCTTTCATAAGCCCTCCTTCTCGTGCATTTCTACTTTCCCTCAGGAATCATAAGCTTAACCTCAACGCCAAGAACGGATAACACCTTAAGCAACTTACCCGCCTGCAATGTGGGCTTGCCCGCTTCAAGGTCGACAACAAAACGACGACCAACATCTGCAACTTGGGATAACTCAAGTTGCGTAACGCCCTGTTTCTTACGTTCGTGGGCAACAATTTGTCCGACTTCTCTCATATTCATAACTACTTCTCCTTGTTACTGAGCGGTATCATATCATATTTTACGGCACCTTGTCAAGCCAAAAGTTCCTTATCGGGAACATGCCGCGGCATTTCTTGGCTTTTGCCGAAGCCCCAAACACGCAGAAACCGCCCACGCAATAAAAGGATTTTCGGGGGTTTATCTAGTACGCGTCCGGATCACACTAGGTAGCTTCACGATTATCCGCGCACTGAGCGACAATACTACCAGCCTTCTTGAAGTCCGCGGCTTAATAGATTCCGACAACTGCACGGAAAACAAGGCATCGTACTAGCCCACATTTTCCGTGCACGGCTCAACATACCAGAAACCAAGCGAATAGGTTGCTACGAGAAGTTACACGGTCATCTCACCTTTTCACACTCACCGTCCAACAACACGCTGAATGCCAATCATATGGTTCGGTGTTGTATAATTTGGTAGAATGGGCGTATTTTCATCCGCTGGCATAATCTCCACGCCGGTCAAGTTAGCTGGGTAGCCCGTGATTTCCGCCGTTGCGCACTGAAAGACAAAGAAGTAGTTTCGCGCCGTAACCTTGTATTTCGTCCCAACAAGCGCGTCACAATCTGCCGCGTCACAGGCAATTGCGTAAGCACCATTCTTCGCGCGTCCGATCAATGTAGCGCCGCTCGCGTCGGTCATATCTGCAATGTGCTTCGCCTTCGACCCCCAGCGGATAAAGAACAGCAAACAGTTCACCGAATCTGTCGCCTTAACCTTCTCCTTGCCAACCTCGTATTTCTCATGCACCTTATCCTTCACAATATACGGACGCACATTTGATTCTCCGCCATCATTCTGCCGCACGGCGACACATCCCGTCAACATAGCCGCGACACTCGCGGTTAAAACTAACTTCTTCATTTCTTTACTCCTTACTTCCACGCCCTATATATTGTTGAAGATATGCCGCGGACGCAGAAAAAGGACGGCGCATCTTCATTCCATTGTCAGGTCACCAACAGTATAGCATTTTTCAGTCTGGAAAGTCAAGTCGGGCGCTCAAACTGCCGCGGCAAGTTAGCTTAAACCACCAAACAAGTGCGACGAAGTGCCGCGAGGGGGTGGGGGGAGGGGGAGGTTAGGGGGCGAAGGTGCCTCGTCCAGCCACTCCAGAACCCTGTCCAAGCGCGGCACTTACCCCCTCCTACTGGCAGACCTTCAAGAGACCGCGGTCTATTGGCTTAGAGACCGCGGTC
>CAVCAF010000082.1:0-11153 GCA_963600185.1 Azospirillum sp. 51_20
TTAGGTTTTACTTAAAAGATGCTTATGTTTTGTGTAAAACATAAGCATCTTTTTGTGCGCTAAGTCTTAGTATGCGGAAGCGACGCGGAGGGTGGTTTTGCCGTACTTCTCATTGAGGGCATCCACGACCGCAAAAAGCTTAGAAGAGGCTTTCTCATGTGCCGCGGCTTTTGCCCCTGCTGCGCTTTCTTCTAGGAAGTCCATTTGGTGGGGTGCCGCCTTGGAGGTGAGTCCGTAAAAGGTAATGCCAGACTTGCGATAGACATACTTGGGCACGAAAAGCGATTCTGCCGCGCTTTTTAGTGCTGAAAGTATCAGGTTGGTAGCGTCCGTTGGCATAGGGAACTTAACTTCGCGCGAGAGGAAAGTCCGGTCGAGGGTGGATCCATATTGTGCGTAGATAATACAACCCGCCGCACGCAAGTTATGGTGGCGCAACTTTTCCGCGGCGTGTGCGGCATACGCGGCAATTGAGGCGCAGAGACTCGTGCAATCCGTTATGGGCTTTAAAAACGCCCTCGAATAGGTAATGGTTTCGGGTGGTGCGTCATAATCGCGTTCGGCAACTACGCTTTCGCCGCGCAGTTCTTGGACGGTGCGTAAGAGATTGACTCCGCCCAGCGAACGGATAGCGTCCATTCCTTTAGAAAGGAGTTGCTCAATCGTGAAGATACGCTCCGCATGAAGGCGTTCGACGAGGCGGCGACCGATACCCCAGACTTCGCTCACGGGCAAAGAAGCAATAAGTGGCACGTACTCTCGCGGCAAAGCGTACACGCCCGCGGCACTTTTCTTCGCGATGTGGTTCGCTATCTTGGCGAGTGTCTTCGTTGGCGCGAAGCCAATTCCGCAAGGGATGCCGACTTTGTCTAGGATTGTCGTGCGTAATTGTGCGCCCCACGCCTCTAGGCTATTGCGCACGGTACTTGGCGGCACAACGAAGGCTTCGTCTATGGAGTATTGCTCAATGCGCACGGCTTCCTCGCGCAAGACGGACATTATACGGTCTGAAAGTGTGCTATAGAGGTCGTGGTGGGCGGGCAAAAGGACTATTTTGCCGCGTGCTTCGAGGTCGCGGAGCTTAAAGCGCGGCGTTCCCATGGGAATCCCGAGCGCCTTAAACTCATTGGAACGCGAGACGCAACATCCGTTCTCGTTAGAGATGACGGCGACAGCGCGTCCTTCAAGGCTCGGGTCTCGGACGCGCTCGCACGAAACAAAGAAGTTATTGCCGTCAACGAGTCCGAACATAGCGAGAAGTTTATTGCCGCGCGCACTCCATTGTGCGCACGATGACCGCGCCGAGCAAGATAATCTGCCAACTCATATAGAGCCACGCGAGGATAATTGGCAAAAGCGCGAAAGAGCCATACAGCGCGGACGACTTCGCAATGCCGATTTGGAGCACCGTACAAAGCTTTACCCACGCGCCGAAAATGAGTGCCGCGAGAAGTCCGCCACGCCATGCGTTACGCGTCTTGACGGGACAATTCGGGATAATCTTGTAAAGTGCCGCGAAGGCGACCGCCGTAAAGAAGGTGGTGACGAGAAAGCGCACAAGGCGCGAATCAACGAGTGCGACGAGTCCCTTAGAAAGTGGTGCGAGGCAGGCGGGACCTTCCACCAGGACGACGACATCCTTCACGACTTTGGCGAGGGGTGCCGCGGCGGAAAGTGCCATTAGTGGCGGCAGGAGGAGCGCGACGAGTAAGTAAAGCCAGACGCGATGCCAAATTGGGCGCGCCTTCTTGACTTGCCAGATTTGATTGTAGCTTATCTCTATCATGCTAATGGAGCTGATAACCGTCCAAAGAAGCAATAAGCACCCAATCCATCCGAGGGTGTGGGCATCAAAGTGCTCGATTTGCCCACGCAATTTAGCGGCGAGGGCACGGGCTTGGTCACCGAAAGCGTGGGCTTCGGCGCGGCGTTCGGTGCGCAGGGCATCATCCGTCACGGCGAGTGCCGCGAGTTCATCGTCCTGCCCTTCTTCTACGGACTTTATGAGCGTCTCGACATGTTCATCGACTTGCTCCATAACATAGTCGCCCACACCGCAGGCTCTCGCGCCAAGCAGGAGGACGCAAAGTAGTGGCATAAGCGCGAGCATAGAAAAGTAAGTGAGCCCCGCCGCGTGCATGGCGCAATTGGCGCGCGTATAGCGCGTACCTATCTCTTTGAGGGTCGCGAGAATTGCCTTAAATCTTTGCATCACAACAAGTAGCCCGTTAACCAGCCTAGCAAAACGCCGACGAAGTAGACAACCGCTAGAATCGCGAGGTTTTCGCGCCAATCACGATTCGTCCGAAAGAGAACGAGGAGTCCCACGCCGGAACCTGTAAAGGAGCTCGCCATAAGTGCCCCCGCGCTCATCGCGCCCGATAAATAAAGTTTCGCGCCCACGACACTAATCGCGCAATTCGGGACGAGCCCCAAGGCTCCCGCGGCAAACTCGCCTATGATAGGCGCATTAAGTTTGAGCGCGTCCAGGGCGTGCTCGCCGTAGAAGTGCATAATAAGCTCGACAATGCCTGAGATAACAACAATAAAGAGGAAGATTTCCGCCGTATGAATTAAAGCGGGCATAAGAATGCCGCGGTGGGCACTGCAGTGGCAGTGACTATGCGCACAAAGGTCAGAGACCGCGACGGGGCGCCTAAGGCACCGAAAGACAACGAGCACCCCATTAATAACGAAGCCCGCGATGACTGCCGCGGCGACTTTCAAGCCCACAATCTTCGCGAGCGTCACGCCCGAGAAGCCAGGCGCGGCAATTAGCACAGGGATAAGCTCATCTGAAGTCGAGAAAAAGACGGCTACGAGCGTCCCGACCGAGATTACCCCGCCCGCATAAAAGCTCGCCGCCACGGCACTTATGCCGCATTGGGGTATCGCCCCCGCCAGTGCCCCAATAAATGGACCAATAGCGCGGGAACGCCCGAGGAAGCCCTCGAGCGCCCCACTCGCATGCGCCTCTAGTGCCTCTAAAACGAGGTAGGTCACAAAGAGGTAGGGCAGAAGCGAGAGAGTCTCTATCGCGAACTCTATCATTCCGCCGAGATTGCCTCGTTCGGACAGCATGCCGCGCAGGATCCGCAGTCCACGCACTTCGCCGGATCAATTGAGTAGGTCGCACCCGCCTCAATCGCGTCCGCTGGGCACGCCGCCTGGCAGCATCCGCACGCCACACACTTCGAAGCATCAATCTTATGAGCCATTTTTAGATCTCCTAATTAGGTTTAGATACCTAAATTATACCAACTCTCGGGGGAGGTTGCAACCCCCCCCTCGCCTTTGCACCGAATTTTTGGTATAATCTTAGCCATGAAGAACTATCTAGCTATTGACATTGGGGCGAGTTCGGGTCGCCACATCCTCGGTTGCCTTACGGACGGCAAGATCGCACTTGAAGAAGTGTACCGCTTCGACAACAGCCAAATCCGCCACGGCGGGCACGATTGCTGGGATGTTGAAAGCCTCGTCGCGAACATTAAGGCGGGCATTGACGCGGCACTCGCGAAGGCACCCCTCGAATCAATCGGCATTGATACATGGGGCGTGGACTTCGTGCTCCTCGACGCGGCGGGCAACCTCTGTTCGGACGCTGTCGCCTACCGCGACACACGCACCCAAGGCGCGGACGCCGAAATTGAGAAAGATGTCATTTCCTTCGCCGACCTTTATAAGCGCACGGGCATCCAAAAGGCGATTTACAACACGATCTACCAACTCTGGGCACTCAAGAAGGAGCATCCCGAGCAACTCGAGAACGCCGCGCACCTCTTAATGATGCCCGAGTACCTCAACTATCGCCTCACGGGGCAGATCG
Organism: Azospirillum sp. 51_20; assembly: GCA_963600185.1. Taxonomy (GTDB): domain Bacteria; phylum Verrucomicrobiota; class Kiritimatiellia; order RFP12; family UBA1067; genus UBA1067. The sequence continues at coordinate 3,830 of CAVCAF010000082.1, forward strand.
TCCATGAATACACCGACTCTTCCACAACCGCCCTCCTCGACGCGGCGAAGAAAGATTGGGACTTTGAATTAATTGACCGCCTAGGGCTCCCGCGACGCATTTTCGGTAAGCTCGAGATGCCAGGCGCAACCGTCGGCACTTATAAAGGCGTTAAGGTCGTATTGCCCGCACTGCACGATACGGGGAGCGCCTATCTCGCCGTACCCGCACGCGATGATCACGCCGTCTACCTCTCAAGCGGAACTTGGTCGCTCCTCGGGGTAGAAAACGAAGTCCCCGTCACGACGGATGCCGCGTGCGCGGCAAACTTCACGAATGAAGGCGGCGCATGGGGACGCTATCGCTTCCTCAAGAACATTATGGGGCTTTGGATGATTCAGTCCATCCGCCGCGAATTGAATGGCGTCGATTATGTGGCGGGCTCGGATGCCGCGGCGGTCAAATCTGCCGCGCGTAAGGAGCTCACCGACTACACGGACGGCAAGCAATACTCCTACGCCGACCTAGAAATGCTTGCCCGCGCCGCGACGGACTATCCCGTTATTATTGATGTTAATGACGCACGCTTCTTGAATCCGCCCAGCATGATTGCCGCGGTTCTGAGTGCCGTTAAAGAGGATGAGGAGAAAATGCCGCGGACAATTGGCGAGCTCATGGTCTGCGTCTACCGCTCGCTCGCCGCCTGCTATGCGAACGCCATTGATACGCTCTCTTCCTTAACAGGCAAGACCTATACCTCTATTAATATAGTAGGGGGCGGCTCGAAAGATCGCTACCTCAACTCCCTCACAGCGGACGCTACGGGACTCGCTGTTTTCGCGGGTCCCAGCGAAGGTACCGCCATTGGCAACCTCATCGTCCAAATGATTGCGGGCGGCGACTTCGCCGATCTCGCCGCGGCACGCCGTGCAATTGTGCCATGAACGCCGCGTTCTTTGATATGGACGGCACCCTGATTGACTCGCGGCGCGACCTCGCCGCGACAGTTAATCACACCCGCCGCGACCTCGGGCTAAAGGAGTTGCCCCTAGAAGATGTCCTCGCGCATGTGGGACTCGGCGCAAATCACCTTCTACTAAACGCCATCCCAGAAGCGACGGATGAGGTAGAAAAGCTCAAGCAAATCTTCATGTCCCACTACGCCGAGCACATGCTTGAGACGGTCACGCTTTATCCAGGCGTGCGTTCGACCCTCGAAGAGCTCCGCCGCCGTGGCTGGCGACTCGGTATCAACACGGCTAAGCCCGCCTTCGCCGTCAGGGAAATACTCGCCAAGTTTGGCTTGCAAGGCTTCTTCGGGAGCGCCGTCATCGCGGGCGGCGACTCGGCGGAAATGAAACCGAGTGCCCTACCGCTACGCGAATGTGCCGCGCGCATGGGGGGACATCGCCTTTCGGCATACGATTGGATGGTTGGCGATAATTGGACGGATATGCAATGCGCCGAGAATGCTGGCGTTAAAGGTGCCTTTTGCCTCTTCGGCTTCGGCAAACTCAACGGCGCACGCACGACGGCTAGGCTCTCCAGTTTCAGCGACCTCCTGCGCTACCTTAAACCCGAGGACGACTACTAAAAAGCCGTCCTTCCCCGCCATTTTGACACCCAGGCGGGGGTCTTTTAAAACCCGGCGGGCGTTTTTCAAAGAGCAGGCGGGGGCTTTTCAAAGGGCAGGCGAGGGCTTGTTAATTCGCCGCCTTAACCCCCCAAAAAGGAGTATTTGAGGGTTGTAAAGACTATACCCCGTACGCGCCACTTACCCTTCGTGACATCCTTGAAAAAAACGCTTTAATTCGCGGCGAAAAAAGTGTATAATCATTCCCAATGGCACGTGTAAAACTAACGAAGACTGAGCTCAAAGCTCAGATGGACGCGTTGAAACGGTTTCAGCGCTTCTTGCCGATGCTTCAACTCAAGAAGCAACAGCTTCAAAGTGAAATTGCGGGCATTACGGCAAAAGCTGACGCGGTCTCCCGTCGCGAACGCGAAGTTCGCGCGGCACTGAATGGCTGGGTCGGACTTTTCGCAACAGACGAAGCTCTCCTTAAAGGACTCGTCTCGGTAAAGCATGTGAACACAGGCTTCACGAATATCGCGGGCGTAACCATCCCAACCTTTACATCCATTGAGACGGATGTAAAAGAGGTCGATCTCTGGGCGACCCCTGCGTGGGTAGATGAGGCGGTCGAGACAACGACGCAGATCCTCTCCCTACAATGTGAGCGCGCGATCTACGAAGAACAGCGCCGCCTTATTACAATAGAGTTGCAGCAAACCTCGCAACGCGTCAACCTCTTCGAGAAAGTGAAGATTCCTTCGTGTAAGGAAGCTATCCGCCTAATTAAAATCGCCATTGGCGACGAACAAGCGGCGGCTGTCACGCGCGGCAAAATCGCGAAATCGCGTGTAAAAGAAAGCGAGGCAGTGGCATGATAGTAGAAATGAAGCATCTCGACCTCGTGTGCCTCGCGAGTCACAAAGAAGAGACGCTAACCGAATTGCGTGAACTCGGCGCTGTCCATCTTGACCTTACTGCCGCGAATGGTGCGCCCGTCGTCGCGGCGAAAGGTGCTGTCGCGGCAGTAGAAGCCGCCGTGCGGGCTATCCGTAAAGCGCGTAAGGAACTTGGGCTTACGGCGGCCCCGAGCAAGGTTATTACACGCACCAGCGAAGAAACCTTGGCGCTCGCGAAAAGCCGTGCCGACCACACGAGTGAAGACGAACGCCTCGCACGGCAAATTCAACTTTATGCGCCTTATGGTGACTTCGACCCCGCGCTCGCCCAAAAGTTATTAGATGAAGGCATTGACTTAGCGAGCGTCGCCGAGTTGCCCGAGAAGTTGCCCCCTAAGCGCTTGAGTGCACTTGAGGCAGACCACGCGGCACTTCTCAAGCAGATTGCGGAAGAAACCGCGAGCCTCGCCGCAACGGATGACGCGGCACTTCTCAGGCAATGTCCCGAACTCGCCGACAAAATTGCTTTCGAAGAAGCGCGCGAGTTAATGGGCGTACAGGGCGCTCTCGCCTGCATTTCGGGCTGGATAAGTGCGCCCGCCTGCGAGAAACTGCGTGCAACAGCGTCCGAAAAAGGCTGGGGCATTCTGCTGCGTGCGGCAACGGCGGACGAAACCCCGCCGACCCTCATTGAACCGCCGCGCTTCTTTAAGTCCATGAAAGCCCTCTTCGCTGGGCTCGGCATTGTCCCCGCGTACACTGAGACGGATGTCTCGGTTCCGTTCATGTGCTACTTCTCGCTCTTCTTCGCGATGCTCGTCGGAGACGGTGCTTATGGCGCGATCTTCCTCGCCGCGACACTCTGGGGCTGGAAGAAGACCGCGGGCAATCGCTCGCCCATCGCGCGTAGTTGGCTCATCCTCCTAACTGTATTCTCCCTGGCGACAATCGCGTGGGGGACGCTCTCGGATACTTGGTTCGGCGCACAGATTCCGTTCTGCCGCGATTGGGTAACCGTGCAATGGCTGGGGGATATCACCTACCGCAATATGATGTTCCTCTGCTTCACGATTGGTGTCTCGCACCTTATGCTCGCGCGTATTTGGAATGGCGTTTGCAAGATTAATGACTCCACATGCGTCGCGGAGTTTGGCTGGGCAGGAATACTCCTCTTTATGTATTTCGTGACGAACTCCATCGTCGGTGTCTTCGCGGGCATCCCCAAAGCAATGTATGTTGTCTTCGCGCTCTCGCTCATCGCCGTCTTTGGATTTACGCTAAAGCCCTCGGAGTTCAAGTCGCGCGGTGCGGAGCTCGGGCTTTTGCCGCTCAATATAATGAGTGCACTCGGCGACATTATCTCGTATGTGCGTCTCTTCGCAGTAGGGCTCGCTTCCGTCAAGGTCGCGGAGAACTTTAACGCGATGGCGACAGGTCTCTTCGCCGACCCACACGCATGGTGGGTCACGGCGCTTATGGGACTCGGCGCGGCACTTATCCTTATTATTGGGCACGGACTCAACCTCGCGATGGCGGGGCTCTCCATCCTCGTCCATGCCGTGCGTCTAAACACGCTTGAGTTCTCTAACCATAAAGGTGTCACTTGGTCGGGGTACATGTTCGCACCATTCAAGCGACAAGCAACAAAGATTTAACAATCAAATCAACAACTCTCAAACAAATGAAGGAGTAAACAATGAACGATGCAGCAATGATAGTCGCAGGTGCAATCGCCTGCTTAGGTCTCTCGGGTGCAGGCAGTGCGCTCGGTACGGGGTTCGCGGCCGCGGCGGCCGTTGGCTCTTGGAAGAAGTGCTACGCGGCGAATAAACCCGCCCCCTTCTTACTTCTTTCCTTCGTCGGCGCACCTATTACTCAGACGCTTTACGGGATGATTCTGATGTTCGTTATGCTCGGTAAAGTCGGGCAGGTCTCGCCAGGCTCGGGCGTGCCAGTTCTCGTAGCGGGCATCTTCTCGGGTCTCGCGATTGGTCTCTCGGCAATCTATCAGGGACGCGCCGCGGCGGCTTCTTGCGATGCACAGTCCGAGACGAACCAAGGCTTCACGAACTATCTCGCCGCGCTCGGCATTATCGAGACCGTCGCTATCTTCTCGATGGTATTCTCGCTCATCGCCTTAAGCGCGATTAAGTAAGGGTACCTAGCGCGTGAAGCGCGGTCTTTTCATAGCGTTTACCGCCGTTTTCTGGACGGCGGTGCTTTACATCTTCGCAGGCACGTGGTCCTTAGACCTCGCGCCTGTTATGCCTGATGCCGCCGTTAACGCGCCGCGCCATTGGGCACTCGCCTTCTTCTCTAATTGGCTCACCTCAGGCAAGTTCGTCCCGGATGACTTACTAGTCTTTCTCGGCGGACCTTACGCCTGGGTTGAATTGCGTTACGCTGTCGCCCTATTCGCCGCGGCAATTGCTCTGGCCTGGTTCTTGCGCGGACGCGGTCTCGCGCCTCTCGCCGCCTATGGTGCGGCACTTTTCCTCGCCTTCTCGGGCTATTGGTGCACGCTCTATAGCGCGGGGCACCTCGGGTGGTTCCGTTGGATGACCTACGGCGTTTTCGCCTTTGGGCTTATTGACCGGGCTCTCGCCAGAAATCGGATGCGCTATTGGCTCCTTCTCGGCACATGTCTCGCGTGGGGAAGCTTCTATCAGCCCGACTTATGGCTTCTCTTCACCGTCTTTACGGCTATCTACTTCGTTTACCGCCTCGTCTGTGAACGCAAGCCCTTCCTAAAAGGCGCGGCACTTGCGCTCATTACCTTCATCCTCGTGGGGCTACCAAGTTTCTACCAAGCCCTAACTCACGACCTCAAGGGACGCGATGAGCAGATCGCTTCCACCGCGACTACCCAAGCGAGTGATGCGGAGTCCCGCTGGATTTTCGTCACGAACTGGTCCCTCCCACCTGAGGACACCCTCGAGTTCTTCGTGCCGCGCGTCCATGGCGACACCAGCTGTCCCTTAACCCTCGCTATCAATGGCTCTACGAAAGGGACGCGTCCTTATACAGGTCGCCTAGGGCGTCCGCTTGGTGCCCCAAGCGGGAACTACCGCCAGCACGCGCTTTATGTAGGCGCAATAACCTGCCCTCTCTCCCTTTTGGCACTCATTATTGCCTGCGGCGGCAAGCGCCTTAAATCACTCTCGCCTGGTCGCCGCGACATCCTCTTCTTCTCCGTTTGCGCCTTCATCTTTTGGCTATTCTCGCTCGGACGCTTCTGTGAAGGCGTTTACCGCCTCATCTATGCGCTCCCTTTCGGCGACTACTTACGCGCCCCCGTTAAATGGCATCACCTAACCGAGTTCTGCCTCGTTGTGCTCGCGGGCTACGGACTCGAAACCCTGCGACGGGCTCTCGCGCGAACCTCCCTTTCACACACACTTCAGACCGCCCTTCTCGCCGCACTCATCCTCATAGGTACGATTGACCTCGTGCGCATTGACGCGCTTTATTGTGCGCCGCGTAAGGCGGACTCCGAGTTGCAGTTTGCTGACGCACAAGCTCTGCGCAACCCAGCCGTCCAAGCACAATTAAGCCGCGCTCATATTCGCGTTCGGGGCTACTACGCGAATGCCGCGCTCCTAGAAGTGCCAAGGTCGCGTGCAGAAGGCGACACTACGCTCCCAACACCCAAGCCCAGTGTCCTCACGCTCGCTCTTCTTTCTCTTCTAGCAGATTGTACTCTTCTACTTTGGTGCGGATACGATGTACTCCGTTCACGAAAGGCGCGGCAATGAACGAGGAAGCTTTCTTCGCGCTTGCCGCGCAGGTCTTTCAAGTGCCGCGCGAGACCTTGTCTCTTAAGACCGCATACGAATCTATTCCTCAGTGGGATAGCGTCAATCACTTGCGCCTCGTGATGGAAACCGAAGCCACCTTTGGCGTACAGTATCCGCTCGAGCGTATCCCAGAGCTCAAAACGCTCGCGGACTTCCTTACTATCTAATAGCACGCGCCCTTAACACGCAACACCCCTAACGCAGTTTTAACGGACTGCGAACAAAGTTTTAATTGCCTTCGAATAGTAGGCTAACATAAAAAGTCTATACTATTAGCCATGAAAACTGATACAACTAGAAGGAAACTCAAAATGAAGAGTAAAAGTAAAGTTGCAGCCTATCTATTAGGCGCGAGTGTAGCGACTCTCGCTACAGGTAATACATTCGCCGCGGAGTCCGCCGATACGAACTCCGTAATCGAGGTGGGCGCAGATTTGCGCTTACGCTATGATGGCACGGTAAACATGCCAAAGGGGCAAAAGGAAGAAGGTCATTCGGACTACGCCCGCGTCAGGGTGCGTCCGTGGATTCGCGCCTCCTATGAGGACTTCGGACTCTTTGTGCGCCTCGCGGATGAGTTCCGTTACTATCGTAGCCCTGAGAGAAACGCCCGCAAGCAGAACTTCCCTGATGTCGCCTTCATTGACAACCTCTACTTCAATGTAAACAATATCTTTGATATGTTTGACTTGAAGGTTGGACGGCAGGATATGGCATTCGGCTCTAAGCGCATTCTCTCGGACGGCACGGGTGGCGATGGATCGCGTTCCGCCTACTTTGACGCGGTTCGCCTAACTTGGCACGCGGCAGAAAAGCGCACCTTAGATGCCTTCGCGTTTTATATGGCGCGCGAGGATTGGTTGCCGACCTTAGGTAAGGAGCACTCCAAGAAAGGCGTTAAAGGCTCAAACTACGATACCACGGGTTATAACCAAGACGAATTGGGCGCGGGGCTTTATTGGCAAGATCGCGCGAATAAGAGCTTCGGCTATGACGCGTATGTAATCTACAAGTCCGAATTGCGCGGCGCGACTTCCAAATATCGTAAGGAAGGTGCCGAGGCGGATACCGTGACC